>JBBSOG010000200.1:0-10195 GCA_038259985.1 Cytophagales bacterium | reverse complement strand
CATCTCCACCATATCGGCAGAAGAATTCAACAAAGGTAATGTGAATAATCCGCAGCAGCTATTGCAGGGAAAAGTAGCCGGGTTGACAGTCACCAGGGCAGGTGGCGACCCTAACCAGGACTTTACCGTGCGGATGCGAGGGCTTACTACCCTGGGGGCTAATTCAGAACCCCTGGTGGTAATTGATGGCGTCATTGGTGGTTCCCTCAACTTAATAGACCCTAATGACATTGAGACGATTGATGTACTCAAAGATGCATCTGCCGCGGCTATTTATGGCACCCGGGGTAGCTCAGGGGTAATTATCATCACCACAAAATCAGGAAGGAGGACGGATGGAAAAGCCACCCTTGAATACAATGGCTATCTTTCGGCGGAAGAAATCGCCAATGTCATTGATGTTGCTTCCCCTGAAAAATTTGTGGAACTGGGAGGAAACGATATGGGCAACAAAACCGACTGGCTGGATGAAGTTAGCCAGACAGGCATCTCGCAGGTTCACAACCTGGCATTCTCAAACAATATAGACCAACTGAATTACCGGGCCTCTATCAATTATCGTGGCATTGAAGGTGTATTAGGTGGCAGCGGCTTTAATCAACTCAATGGGCGCCTGAATATTTCTCAAAAGTTGCTCAATAACAAGCTGACCTTAAGTTCAACGGTGGCAGTAACCCAGCGCAATGCTGATATTGGTTATTCGCAAGCCTTACGCTACGCACTCAATTTCAATCCTACCGCACCGGTTTTTGTGAACAATGACCCGGCGGAAGGTTACTTTGAAACCAAAGTACAGGATGTCTATAATCCGGTAGCCTTGAATGAGCTAAACACTAACTTGCTACGCAGGAAAAGCTTTTTGGGAAACTTCCAGGCACAGTATGAAATCATTGACGGCCTGAGAATAGGTGGCAATTATTCTTTCCAGACCAACAGCGACTTGAGCGGACAATATGCTAATTCCCAAGCATGGTTTGGCGGGCAGCGGACTAACGGAAGCGCTACCCGCAGTTCCAGGGACGACCTGAACGAATTATTTGAGTTGACCGGTACCTATGCAGGAAATACAAATGCGTTTGATTATTCTATCCTGGGAGGCTATTCTTACCAAAGGCTCGGTTTTGATGATTTCAGCGTTACCAATACGGATTTTATCTCCAATGAACCTAGCTTTTATGACCTGGAATCGGGATTGGGTATTTCGGACCCTAATGGCATCAAATCGGTCGCTTCCCAGAGGGAAGAATCCCTCCTGGCTTCGTTCTTTGGTAGGGTCAACCTCAACTTTAAGGACGCTTATTACCTCTCGGCCAGCTATCGCCGGGAAGGTTCTTCCAAATTCGGCGCGAACAACCGCTGGGGCAACTTCTGGGCAGTAAGTGCGGGGGTCAATATCACCCAGCTTACGCCTGTGCCAGTGCTGGATAACCTGAAATTAAGGGCAGGCTACGGGGTAACCGGCAACCCTCCGGTACAGAACTACGCTTTCCTGGAAACGCTGGGCGCCGGCCCTCTTGGTTTTGCCAATGGTGAATATATCCCCAGCATCGGCCCACAATCCAACCCTAACCCTGACCTGAAGTGGGAAGAAAAGGGTGAGTTTAACGTAGGGATTGATTTTGCTTTATTAAACTTCAAACTTTCCGGTTCAGTAGATTATTTTATCAGAAACACTTCGGATTTGCTTAATTCAGTCAGTGTGCCCAGCCCTCCCAACCAGTACGGGTCATCGCTGGTAAATATTGGCGAACTGGAAACCAAAGGGCTTGAATTGCAGCTTGATTATCTGGTCATTGACAAAGCTAATTTTGACTGGACAATCGGGGCGAACTATTCTACCTTCAATACCAAGTTGATCCGTTTCAACGAACTGGCCAACACTAATCTGCTGATCGCCAACATTGGCCCCCCCGGGCTGAACAATACCTACATCATCCGATTGGCCGAAGGGGAAGAAATCGGACAGATCATGGCTCCGCATTTTGTGCGTTACGATGAGAATGGCGTCGCTGTCATGCTGGATAAGGAAGGTAACGAAACGACCAGCCGAAATTCAGACGATTTTATAGTGGCCGGACATGGACTGCCGGATTTTAACATCGGTTTCAACAACACCTTTAAGTACAAAAACTTTGACTTGAACTTCTTCTTCCGGGGCAGCTTTGGACATTCGCTGGCCAATATTCAACGCGCCTACTTTGAACATGGGGCTAACGTAGGCATAGGGAATGTGGTGGTAACCAAAAACTTTACCGAAGCAGACGGAGGGTCGGATGCCTGGCATGATGGCTATGTGGAAAAAGCCTCTTTTCTGAAGCTGGACAATGCATCCTTAGGCTACAATTTCAAATTGCCCGAAGGCAGCGCGTTCCGTAATCTCAGGTTGTATGTAACCGGTCAGAATTTGTTTACCATCACCAATTACTCAGGTTCTGATCCCGAAGTAAGGTATTACGATCCGGGGCCAACTACCGAGGGTAACCGGCAAAACCAGTATGGTGGTAACATATTAGCCCCCGGGGTTGACAGGAGGGTAACTTATTTGCCTACCAGGACATACACCTTTGGCGTAAACTTTGGCTTTTAACTCAAAATTGAAATACGTTATGAAAAGATTTTATTTTATAGTATCCGTTTTACTGATCATATCAAATCAGGCATGTACTGATCTGGATTCTGAATTATATAGCCAAATTACGCCTGATACCTTTTACAAAGATGCTTCACAGCTAACGTCGGCGGCCTCTGCTGCCTATACGCCGCTGTATGGCTACTGGGGACTACACGAGCTCAGTGATTTGCCTTCTGACCAGTCTACTGTCCCCGTCCGGTCTGGTGGCGGATGGAATGATGGAGGTCTTTGGCCCCGGCTGATGGCCCATGATTTTAAGGCTACCGAACTTGTTCCCGGTGCCTGGAACCAATGGTTTGGAGGGGTGAGTGCTTGCAATCGTCTTATTGAAGTTTTTGCCGAGCAGGTAGGGGATGATGCCCCCGCCATTGCCGAATTGAGGACGTTAAGGGCTTTTTATTTTTACATTTTGCTGGACCTTTTTGGCAATATCCCCATTGAAACCCGTTTTGCTGAAGCAGATCCGGCGCCCAAACAGGTTACCTCAGCAGAAGCATTTAATTTTATTGAAAAAGAAATCCTGGAATCTATTGGTCAGCTTTCTGAAGAAAAAGCCACCACCTATGCCAAGGTGAACAAGTGGGTAGGCTATACAGTACTGGCCAAGCTATATCTGAATGCCGAACGTTTTGATGCGGGCCCTCACTGGACTGAAGCAGCCGAAGCGGCCAGCCAGGTAATTAATAGCGGAGCCTACGACCTGGAACCCCTTTATTTCACTAATTTCACCTTATCCAACGAAGGTTCTAACGAAAACATCTTCGTGATCCCTTATGATAAAAATAATGCGGGAAACTTTTCAGTCCGCTACCAGGGTTTGCAGCAGTCGGCCGACATTACTTTCGGTTTTACCGAGGCGCCTTGGGGTGGGTTTAGCATCCAGGAAGATTTTTACAAAGCTTTTGAAGAAGATGATAAACGCAGGGGGATGTTTATCGTAGGCCAGCAGTATACCCAAAAAGCGCAGCCCTCTTTTTCCGAAGAACTGGGCTTCTACTATGCCAACCCCAAAGATGAATTTAAACTGACAGATTGTGATGAAGATTATACTCACTTTGAAAACAAAGAAGGGGAAGATTGTAATGTCCTGATTACCCCCGAAATTACTTTAGATGCCAACAACATTGCTAAATACGAGGAAGGCGCACGCTATGGTAAGTATGAATATGACCAGAACGTAGCCGGTGGCCTGCCCAATGATTTTGCTATTTTCCGTTATTCCCATGTGTTGCTGATGCGCGCAGAAGCCTTATGGCGGATAGATAACAGCAATATGGAAGCGTTGATGCTCATCAACCAGGTGAGGGAGCGGGCGGGAGTGGAGCAACTAGCCAGCCTTACCGTAGATGATGTGTACTGGGAAATGAAAAAAGAACTGGCCATAGAAAACCAGGCCAGAAGTATTACCATTCGCTTTGGACATTGGGAAGACCCCTGGTTTATGAAAACCGATGCTGCCCCCCACAAAAGGTGGTATCCTATTCCTGAAAACCAACTACAGGCCAATCTGAACCTAAAACAAAACCCCGGTTATTGAATTCTGCATTTGATGTTTAAATTTGTAATATAGAAGGGGGCTTCGGCCCTCTTTTTTTTATAAACATGGGTAATCTATGCGATTTCTAAGCTTTTTTTATATGGGGGCCTTCGCCCTATTATGTGCCTGTAATGAACCGCCGGAACTATCTAAGGGCGCACGCTTTACCGCATGGTCACCCCGGCAAATTGGGATTGACTTTGAGAACAATCTGGAATACACCGAAGACTTTAATGTATATCTCTACCGTAGCTTTTATAATGGCGCTGGTGTGGGGATGGGCGATTTTAATAATGATGGCTTATTAGACCTGTTTTTTTGTGGCAACCAGGCAGACAACAAATTGTACCTCAATCTCGGAAGCAGCGAATCCGCACCTTTTCAGTTCAAAGACATTACGGAAGAAGCGGGTGTGGCCAGCCGCAACGCATGGTCAACTGGCGTAAGCATTGCCGACATCAACGGTGATGGCTGGCTGGATATTTATATATGCAAAAGCGGAAAGCCTGATGGGGAAAACCGGCATAATGAGCTGTTTATCAACAATGGGATATCCGAAGCCAACGGCCAGCTTAGTTTTACCGAATCTGCCGCTGCTTACGGTATTGATGACCTGGGTTTTTCCGTGCAGGCCGCATTTTTTGACTACGATCGGGACGGTGACCTGGACATGTACCTCTCCAATAATTCTATCAGCCCCACTGAAGTGATCAGGGATGCGAAGCAAGGGTTAAGAAATAAGCGCGAACCCGGCGGTGGCAATAAGCTTTATCGGCATGATGGTGACCACTTTAGCGATGTGAGCGAAGTGGCGGGCATCTACGGGAGCGCTATCGGGTTTGGCTTAGGCGTCGTGACCGGGGACGTCAACCGGGATGGCTGGCCGGATGTTTTTGTGGCTAACGATTTCTTTGAAAAAGATTACCTCTACCTCAACAATGGGGAAAAGCAGCGCAAACATCCTGAAAAAAACTATCCCGCCTTTAGCGAATCCCTGGAAGAAGCTATGAACGAAATCAGCCTGGGCGCCATGGGCGTAGACATCGCCGACATTAATAATGACGGGCTGCCGGAAATATTTGTGACCGAGATGCTACCCGATGGGGATGCCAGGCTCAAGACCAAAGCACAATTTGACAACTGGGACACCTATCAGCTAAAAGTGAAGAAAGGGTATCACCGGCAATTTTCAAGGAACACCCTTCAACTCAACAATGGACCTTTGCCTGGACAGGAGCAGGTGTCATTTAGTGAGATTTCCAGGTTCTCAGGCGTAGATGCCACTGATTGGAGCTGGGGCGTTTTGGTCGTCGATATGGACAATGATGGTTACCAAGATATTTTTATTTCCAACGGCATCTACAAAGACTTGCTGGACCAGGACTATATTGATTTTTATTCCGACCCGGCCACCAGGAAGAAAATTTATCAGGAGAAAGGAGCAGTGATCAAAGAACTCATTGATAATATTCCTTCTGTACCACTGCCCAATTACTTGTACACCCATCAGGGGAATTTGAAATTTACCGATGTAAGTGAGGCCTGGGGATTGGGCACGCCGGGCTTCTCCAATGGCTGTGCTTACGGTGACCTGGATAACGACGGTGACCTGGACCTGGTGGTCAATAATATTAATATGCCGCCCTTCATTTACGAAAACAACACCCGGCAGGTGACAAGCCACCATTTTCTTAACCTCAGCCTGAAAGGCAATACCATGAATACCCAGGCTTTAGGTGCACAGGTAACGCTAAAGGCAGGCGGCAGGACTTTTTACCAGGAACTATCGCCCATGCGGGGTACGCTTTCATCGGTAGACCCGCGGCTAAATTTTGGTTTAGGCGCAATCAGCCAAATAGATACCCTGGAAATTCAATGGCCCGAAGGGGGCAAAACAGTATTGACAAATATCGCCGCAAATCAGTTTCTTACCCTCAGCCAGAACGAAAATATGATTAGTGCGCGTATAGAAAATGATGTGGATAACCGTTCTCTCATTTTCAAAGAAGCAGGCGATAAGGTTGGGATTCAACATCGGCATACTGAAAATGAGTTTGTGGATTTTGACCGGGACAAGCTGATTTTTCACATGATTTCCAGCGAAGGCCCCGAATTGGCGGTAGGGGATATCAACCACGACGGGCGGGATGATTTTTACCTGGGAGGTGCCAAAGACTCGCCGGGGGCACTATTCGTAGGTCAAAGTGATGGGAAATTTATAGCCACCAACCAGGAAGTTTTTGAAAAAGATAAGGTTTCTGAAGACGCGGGGGCACTATTCTTTGATGCAGATAATGATGGTGACCAGGACTTGCTGGTAGCCAGCGGGAGCTACGAATTTCCCAATAGCGCATTTGCCCTGGCAGATAGGTTGTACCTCAATGATGGTCAGGGCCATCTGACCCGCTCACCCCAGGTGATTCCCAACAATAAGCTGGAAAGCACCTCCAGCCTTGCCGTAGCGGACTTTGATCAGGATGGTGACCTGGATATTTTTTCGGGAGTCCGGCTAAAACCATTTCAGTACGGTGTGCCACCTGACAGCTATCTGCTGCAAAATGATGGCCAGGGTAACTTCAAAGATGTGACCGCCGAACTTGCCCCCGGCTTATTGGCGATAGGCATGGTTACCGATGCTTTATGGATGGATTACGACGGCGACAAAGATCAGGACCTGGTGGTAGCCGGGGAATGGATGCCGATCAGGGTTTTTGAGAACCGGGCGGGCAAACTGATGGAAGTGACCGATACCTTGGGCCTTTCCCAGACAGATGGCTTATGGAATGTGCTGGAAAAAGCAGACCTGGATGGAGATGGAGACCTGGACCTGGTCGCCGGTAATCTCGGATTAAACAGTCAATGGAAAGCTTCTCTGGCAAGACCTGTCAGGATGTATGTCAATGATTTTGACCAGAATGGCACGATTGAACAGATCATCACCGTTTATGATGGCGAGGAAGCTTATCCGCTGGCGCTGAAGAAGGATATCACCAAACAAATGCCCTATTTGCTAAAAAAATACCTTAAGCATGAGGATTATAAAGAGCAAACCATGGAGCAAATATTCACTGCTGAACAATTGGCAACGGCCCTTATCCATCAGGCTTATGTCATGGAAACCTCTGTTTTTTGGAATGAAAAGGGGAAATTCGTAAAGCAGGCTTTGCCGACCGAAGCCCAATGGGCACCGATATATGGCCTGCTGATAGATGATGTCAATAAAGACGGAAAACAGGATATATTGCTGGGGGGAAACCTTTACAGGGCCAAGCCCCAGACAGGAATTTATGCAGGGACGTATGGGGTGATGTTGCAGGGAAACGGAAACCAACAATTTAGTGCGGTAAAATATAAAGAATCAGGCTTTTATGTCAAGGGGGAAATCAGGGACTTGAAAAAACTAAATTATCAAGATAGCCGCCTGCTGCTCGTGGGTAGAAATAACGATTCTTTAAAGATATTTGAATATTAAAAAATGAACCTTCTAAAATTACGCTTAGGCTATATGATGATGGGGCTTTATATCGTTGGGAGCGCTTGTAGCAGCCCTGTCAATGAGTACGGGGAAATGGTTCAAAAGGGCCTGGAGAGTAAAGTCCGTTACGATAGCTTATTTTTCGGGATTCATTTCAACATGTCCAGAGAGGATTTTTTTGAGCATTGTTTTGCCATGAACCAGCAAGGGATTTTCTTTCAAAACCCCAATGGTACCGAGGTGCAGTATAAGTTTGAGAATGAGTTCAAGTACCCGGTTGTGTTTGATTTTTTTCCCAATATGGCTGATTCCAGTATACATGAACTACGAGGAAACTTATATTATCAACACTGGACGCCCTATCAGAAAAAATACGCTGCTGATAGTCTGCAATTGGAAGTGGTGGGTTTATTTGAAAAGTGGTACGGCAGGCCGTTTATAAAAATGCCCCACCCACAGGAATTATTAGGCGATACCTTTGTTAAAATTGATGGAAACAGAAAGATATCCATTTACAATAACATAGATAACCGCAAGGTAGAAGTGTGGTTTGTAGACCTTAGCAAAAAGGAATAGAATGTCAAAAATAAATACCCAGCGCTTTTATAGCACTTTATTATACTTGTGGTTGGTAGCCATCACGTTTTCTTGTAATGAGGTTTCGGATGAGCATACTACGCCCGCGCGCTTTCAGCTACAGCCCGCCGAGAAAACAAACATCAACTTTGAAAACCGGCTGGAATATGATCAGGATTTTAACATCTACACCTACCGGAATTTCTATAATGGAGGTGGCGTAGGTATCGGCGATGTCAACAATGATGGACTGATGGATATCTACTTTACCGGCAATATGGTCTCTAACCGCCTGTATCTCAACCAAGGTAAAGATGTGGAAGGCAATTTTCAGTTTGAGGACATTACCGAAAAAGCAGGCGTAGCGGGCAAAAGGCCGTGGTCAACCGGGGTAGCGATGGTAGATATCAATGCTGATGGCTGGCTGGATATTTATGTCTGTAATTCAGGCGATGTCAAAGGGGATAACAAACAAAATGAATTCTTCATCAACCAGGGGGCAGCGGGCCGGGCGGAGAATGGTTATCCAACTTTCAAGGATGAAGCTGAAGTGATGCACCTGGCAGACGAGGGCTTTTCTACCCATGCCGCTTTCTTTGATTATGATAAGGACGGCGACCTGGACGTCTATATTTTAAACAATTCTTATCGTTCTATCGGGAGCTTCAACCTGAAAGAAAACGAACGCCTGATCCGTGACAAGCAAGGCGGGGATAAAATCTTACGCAATGATGAAGGCGTTTTTACCGATGTAAGTGAAGAGGCGGGGATTTATGGCAGCGTCATCGGCTTTGGGCTGGGGGTCGCCGTAAGCGATCTGGATAAGGATGGCTGGCTAGACCTATATATTTCCAATGACTTCTTTGAGCGAGATTACATTTATATGAACAATGGCGATGGCACCTTCAGGGAAGAACTGGAAAAACAGATGCGTTCCATCAGTGTCGCCTCCATGGGATCTGATATTGCCGATATTTCCGGGGATGGGTATCCCGATGTTTTTGTGACCGAAATGCTTCCCGAACCCGACGAACGCTTTAAAACCACCATGACCTTTGAAGATTGGAACAAATACCAGTTTAACCTGGCCAATGATTATTACCATCAGTTTACCCGCAATATGCTTCATCAGCACAATGGAAATATTCCCGGAAAGGGCGTTACCTTTAGCGAAGTAGGACGCATGGCGGACGTAGAGGCCACCGACTGGAGCTGGGGCGCTTTGATGACTGACCTGGACAATGATGGCTTTAAAGATATTTACGTTTCCAACGGCATCAACCAGGACATTCTGAACCAGGATTACCTCACCTACATTGCCAGCGAGCAGATCGCCCGTACAGTAGTGACCCAGGAAGGCGTAAATTACAAGCAACTTATTGACCTTATCCCTTCCAACAGGATATCCAATTACGCCTTTGCCGGTGGGCCAGATATGCATTTTGTCAACCAAACCAAAGCCTGGGGCTTAGATTCGGCAAGCCATTCCAACGGCGCGGCTTATGCAGACCTGGACAATGACGGTGACCTGGACCTGGTGGTCAACAACATTAACATGCCGGTTTTTGTCTACCAGAACAAAACCGATAGTACGCAAAATTACCTGAAAGTAGTGTTGGAAGGCGAAGGCCATAATAAACTCGCCGTGGGTGCAAAAGTGACCTTGAAAGCAAATGGCAAGCTCTTCTATCAGGAGCAATCGCCCAACCGGGGATTTCAGTCCTCAGTAGATACCCGGCTGAATTTCGGCTTAGGCCAGATCTCTGTGATTGACACGCTGGTAGTAGACTGGTACTACGGCAAACAAACGCTGTTGACGGATGTCAAAGTTAATCAAATGTTGCACTTGCGTGAAGATGAGGCTACGCCCCTTGCCCAGCCTGAAAAAATGGCTGAAAATAAAAAGTTAACCTTCCACGAAATAATAGGCGAAGTACTGGATTACCAGCATCTTGAAAATAAGTATTCCGACTTT
>JBBSOG010000199.1:0-10195 GCA_038259985.1 Cytophagales bacterium | reverse complement strand
ATTGTTGCTGAAGCGTTGACACTGATGAGCCAATTGATTATCATAGCAGTCGCAGATGTGATAGTACAGGGCAATTAGTTGTAGAGTTTCCATACTCAACTAAGGCATTGGCTAGCACATCTGTTTCTTCTAGTTTCCTATCCTTGATTCGCATACTTTAAAGTAATACTTCTTTGAAATCAAGGTTCTGAGCAGCTAAAACGAATACTGTCGGAGGCAAACCAGCGGTTTTCTCGCTTAGATTTTCGTAATAAGTCAAAAAATTGTCGTCTGGCTGTGCTAAGCCTAACATCACCAAATCCGCTTCCTTAGATTCCTGTCTCAGGATTTCCCAAAAAGACCGCCCTTCTGATACTATGACCTGCCTGTCAAATTTAATTCGCATCTGACGAACAATATTATCTATATTTTTGAGGGTATGGTCTACCGCACTTTCATCAGCAACAACCATTTTGACCACCACTTCTGCGTTTTGCCAGTTTATGCTGTTGTGCAGTAAATATGCTAAAAGCATCATCAATCCACCGTTTTTATTCAAGCCACCCCACCACAGGTCAATTCTTTTTCTTTCGCCAAAACTGCTTTCCTCCTCCGCCCTAACGATAATTACATTCCTTCTGGCTTCATGAAAATGTTTGATCATGTTGCAGTATGCCTGATGGTGGGTCATATCCTGGGTATCTCCCAACATCACTGTGTTAGGTACCAAGCCACCGATCCCGTACATACTCACCAAGCGTTCGCCTCCTACAAATGGGTCTTCAGCACTAACTACCCTGACCAAAGCTTGTATTCTGCGATTTTGCAAAAACTCACGAATGTTTGTTTCCATCTTTTGTAGTCTTTCAAAAGGAATATCCGGTGCCTTAATTACTGTGGAAACTGTCATCAGGGCCTGGCCACCGGTGAAGTCCGCTCCTAAGGTGATGAGATGCCAGCGTTTAGTAGGTGCCCCGGAGAGTAAAAGTATATTAGGGCGCCAGTTCTTGGCATCTGCTATTTTATCTACCCTAAGTAAAGCCGAACGCGCTATGGCCATCCAGACTCCTCTTCTTACATCACCAAAAGCGGTTTGTATTCCTCTCCTTTTTAACCATATAAAGATCGCCGATACAAAAAAGGCAGCAATCAGAGTAGCGGTCGCATTAATCAAAAACATCACTGCCAGACAACCTGCAGCGCCTAGGAAGGGAAAAAACCAATGTACCCGAAAGCTGGGCCGAAATGAAGGACTGCCCAGGAGGTTTTCAATTCCTGCTGAAATATTAAGTACGCCATAAGTCGTTAAAAAAAACATACTTAAGACCGGGGCAATAATGTCCAGGTTACCCAAGTATACCGCGATGATGGCCAAAACCATAGTAAAGAGCGTGCCAGCGCGGGGGATATTATCTATTCCACTACCCCGGCCAAGCCAGCGCATATAATGGGGAAGTACTCGGTCTTTTGCCAAGGCCTGCAAAATCCTGGGTGCGCCGAGTATACTGCCAACTGCGCTGGACAAAGTAGCCCCCCATACGCCTAGCAGAATAGCATCGCCCCACCAGGAGATACGCCGCATGATCAGTGGCTCGTTGAGCAAGGTGCTAGCATCGGCACGACTCGCCAATATCACTGGCAAAATCATATAGATGACATATCCAACTCCTACCGCCATAAAAGTACCTCTCGGAATGGAGCGAGAAGGATTTCTAAGATCGCCGGACATGTTTACGCCAGCCATAATTCCGGTAACTGCTGGAAAGAAGACGGCAAATACTACCCAGAAGTCTTCACTCTGGCTGGCGGGGGCACCCCACATCTCTACATTGGTTTCTTCCAATGGTTTGCCAAAGAGTAGTGACACTAGTGATAGGGCAATCGCTACTAAAATAAAATATTGCGAACGAATAGCTGCTTTGGTGGAGAATAAAGCAAGCAAAGCAATCAATACCGTCACAACAATGCCTACCACTTTGATATCTAGAGAAGGAAAGACTTCATTTACACTTTCTGCGAAACCAATCACATATAAAGCTACAGAAAGTGCTTGGGCCAGGAAAAGTGGGATACCTACTGCCCCACCGGTTTCTATTCCCATGGAGCGACTGATCATGTAATATGCCCCACCGGCCTTCACTACCTGATCGGTAGAAATGGTAGCGATAGAAAGCGCAGTAAGAAAGGTAATACTTGTGGAAAGCGTAACAATAATCAGAGTACCTATCAAGCCTACATTGCCTACTACCCAACCGAAGCGAAGGTACATGATGACGCCTAAAATAGTTAGCAAGGAAGGTACAAACACCCCTCCAAAAGTACCCAAGCCACTCTGCCCTTCTTCTTGTGAAGAAGAAAAACCTTTTCTAATTCGGGAAATAAAATTCATAAAATTTATTGAAGAAGCTTGTAAAGGCAATGAGAATTAATTGGCGCCAATGATACGAGCATTATTGGATAAAAGAAACTATTATATTAGCAAAAAATGCCATTATGGCAGCAAAACAATGGAAAATTACTTCGTTCATGTCAATATGTCTTAATTTAAGTAAAGTAACGTCTTATTTTCACACTGGTATTTCATTTGCAATCTTCCCATTGTAAATATTAAATCAATAACACAAAATAAAATAGCTATGGCACTTATTAGATATAACAACAGATTTCCCAAGTTTTTTGATGACAATTTTACCAAAGAACTTGATCAATGGTTTGGCTTAGAAAGCAGTGGAGCTAAAAGCACTTTGCCAGCCGTAAATGTAAAAGAAAATAAAGATGCTTTCACCCTAGAGGTAGCAGTTCCTGGCATGAAGAAAGAAGATTTCAAAGTAGAAATCAACAACGACGTGCTGACTATCTCCGCTAAACAAGAGGATAAAAAAGAAGAGAAGGCTGAGGACGGAAACTATACCCGCCGGGAATTTAGTTACCAGTCTTTTGAACGCAGCTTCCGCTTACCCAAAAACCAGGTAGATGGAGATCACATTGCCGCAAGGTACGAGCATGGCATCCTTCAGCTGAATGTTCCTAAGCGGGAAGAAGCTAAAGAAAAACCAGCCCGATTGATTGAAATTGCTTAAGCACTTTAGGGGCGGGAAAATATCCCGCCTTTTTTTTGCCTAAGAAACGATAGGATAACAACGCTTTTTACATAAATTGAATAGCTAACTATGGATTATAAAGATTATTACAAAATACTGGGGGTTGACAAGAACGCCACACAAGAAGCTATCAAAAAAGCGTACCGCAAACTGGCCGTCAAATACCACCCCGACAAAAACCCTGATGACAAATCAGCAGAAGATAAATTTAAGGATATCGCCGAAGCTTATGAGGTATTGAAAGATGCTGAAAAGCGGAAGCGCTATGACGAACTTGGTGCCAACTGGAAACGATACCAGCATGAAGGCGCAGGTCCAGGATGGGCTGATTATGGAGGCAGGGGCAATGGCTCCCGCGTGCAATTTGAAGGCGATTTAAATGATCTGTTTGGAAACAGTGGCTTTTCAGATTTCTTTGAAAGCTTTTTTGGAGGACAGCCCGGAACGCAAGGCCGAGGCAGGCCAGTGCATCAACAGTTGAAGGGACAAGACCTGGAAGCGAATATTCGTATCTCGCTGGAAGAAGCTTATCACGGGGCTACGCACTTAATCCATGTAAACGGGCAGAAAATACGCATCAAACTAAAACCTGGGCTTGAGGATGGTAAAACCCTGCGCCTCAAAGGAAAAGGCACTCCTGGGGCATACGGAGGAGTGGCCGGTGACCTTTACCTGCATGTAAATGTTAGTCCCAGCAATCAGTTTGACCGCAAAGGAGATGACCTATATGCCGACCTGAAGGTTGATCTGTACACCGCCATTTTGGGTGGCAAGGTGCAGATAGACACCTTGAAAGGCAAGATTAACATTAACATTGCGGCAAATACCGAAAATGGCAAAGTGCTAAGGTTGAAAGATTTGGGCATACCATCTTACGACCAGCCAGAAAAGAAAGGAAATCTTTATGCAAAAGTGCTGGTAGAACTTCCTAAAAACCTGAATGAAGAAGAGAAGCAGCTTTTTCATCAGTTGAAAAATAAAAGACAAAGTACCATGCCGGAAAGGTAGTAAAGTATCTAATCGGTATGGCAAAATACTTTGCATGTACGCACCAAGTCAAAAAATTTACCGGCTCATTAGCAGCAGTCAATTAAATCACCTGCTTTTTTCATTTGTTTTTTCAGTACTATTCTTTTCACTAAATCATTACTCATCTCGCAAGCTCTCTACCGGGTTTTGCCTAGCAGCTTTTAGTGTCTGACTGGCAACTGTTAAGATGGAAATCAATAATACCATGAGGCCAGCAAGGACAAACATCCACCAACTTATGCTGATTCGGTAGGCAAAATGCTCAAGCCATTCGCCTCCAAAATAGTTGGCTATGGGGATAGCAATACACAGAGCGATTAAGATGAGTTTGATATCACCTTTGGAAAGCAGCAAACACAAGGAAGCTACCGATGCACCTAAGATTTTACGAATACCAATTTCTTTGATACTTTGGGATGTACTCATGATAGAAATAGCCAGCAAGCCCAAACAAGATATGAAGATTGCCAAACTGGAAAAACAGATAAATAGCTTTTCAAATTGTTCTTCTTTTTTATGTAGCGCATCAAAAGCTTCATCAGCAAAAAAATAGACCATAGGAACTTCCGGGGCTAATTCTTGCCACTTTTCTTTCACCCTTTCAATGCTTGCCTGCATATTTTCAGAAGAAATATTCAAGTTCATCAATGTAAAAAATCCGGGGGCAACTCTCAAAGACAGTGGCTGTATATGCTCCTCAAAAGATTGGAAATGAAAATCTTTGATCACCCCGATGATTCTTCCATCAACGTTGAGTTGGGAGAACTTTTTGCCCACAGCATCCTGCGGATTTAAGTAACCTAGTTTTTTGACCGCAGTTTCGTTAATCAGCATGGCTTGCTTTTCATCAGATAAAATTTGACTTGAAAATCCTCTCCCGGCGATCACTTCTATTTGATATTGTGCCAAATAATCGTGGTCAATGAAGTATACATCTGACTGGAAATCCTGCATTTCCTGCGCTGCATTTTCCATTTGTGTCGGAAAAGTATGGTTGGCTCTTCCGGGTACCGTGGAAGACAAGCTAACCTCAGTGATACCCGGCAGGCGCAATAATTCCTGCCTGATCGTTGCTTGGTGTTTCAATATCCTGCCATCAAATTGAAAATCTATCACCAGCTGATGTTCCTTTTTGAATCCTAAAGCATCATTTTGCATATGGTTCACCTGCATATAAAAGACAAGCGTAGCAATGATCAAAATGATAGAAATAGTGAACTGGCCTACCACTAAGGCTTTACGCAAAAAAGCTCCATTCGCAGCCGAAAAGAAAAGCCCTTTTAAACTCACTGATGGTTGAAATCCGGAAAGAAAAAATGCGGGATACATACCCGACAACAGACCCACAGTGAGAGAAATTATGCCCATCAACCCAATGATAGCTATATCTTCAAAAATATGATTGATGATTATTTTTCCGGCTAATTGATGAAAGAACGGCAGAAAAAGCAAACTCAATAGCACAGAAAGCACGAAAGCCAGGGATGTGAGCAAAAGTGCATCTACTAAAAATTGGAAAATGAGTTGAAGTCTGGAAGCCACTACCGCTTTTCTTATACCAATCTCTTTGGCCCTTTGTAAAGATAAAGCAGTGGTCAGATTGACAAAGTTAAAACTGGCAATGAGCAATACTAACCCGGCTACAACTGTAAAGATATACACATGATCAGCATCTCCACTCGCTGCGCTTCCGCTTCTTGAACCTCTGGGCTTTGCGTGTAATAAATACTCCCCAGGGGTTCCAATACCATTTCAAACTTTCCCTGAGACTGATCTGTATGCTGTTGAATAAATCCGGTAAACTGCTCACTTAATTGCTCGAGATGAGTATTTTCTGGCAAAACCAAGTAAGTATAAAAATAAAAGCGTTTCCAGTTGTTCATCCAGCCTTCCCCTAAAGTCTCTAATGACACCAGCATATCCACATTGATATGTGAATGTTGCGGTATATCTTTCATCACTCCGGTCACTAGCGCCGGATTTTTGTCATTACCATTGATGATCAAAGTCTTACCCAGTGGGTTTTCATCACCAAAGTATTTTTGAGCGAGAGATTCACTTAATACGACAGTATTTGGAGCGTTCAAAACCATTTTTGGGTCACCCATCAGCAGTGGAAAGGTAAAAACCGAAAATAAAGATGAATCTGCATAAGCAATTCTTTCTTCTCCAAACTGCTCCTTATCCTTTTGCACAATCAGGTAATCCAGAAAAATGCGCGTCATTTCCTCCACTTCAGTGAAAGCATTTTGTAAGGCAGGGCCCATTGCCCCGACACTACTTTCGTAGCTTGTGCCCTCAGCACTATTCACATCCGTTACCAGCCGATAAATCCGGTCAGACTTTTCGTGAAATCTGTCGTAGCTCAATTCAAAACGCACATGTAACATAGCAAAGTAGCACACACACATAGCTGATGCCAGGCCTATCAGGTTGATCCCTGATGAAACTTTATGACGCCAAAATAGCGAAAAGCCGTTTTGAGGTAGTTCCTAAACATGAATTATCATGATTGTTTCCGATAAATATACCTTACTCATTCCTCAGGCCATCCACTGGATTTTTTCTAGCGGCCTGAAATGTGCGTTGGCTAATGGTCAATAGTGCCGCCACCAAAACAAGTAAACCCGGCATTACAAAATACCACCATTGGAGTTCAATGCGATAGGAAAAATTTTGCAGCCATTCGGTAAAAATGTAATTAGATAAGGGGACAGCCAGCAGGAAGGATATGCCTATTAATCGCACGTAATCTTTGGAAAGTAAAAGCAATATACTCCCCAAAGAAGCTCCCAGCACTTTGCGGATACCAATTTCTTTCACTTTCCGGTTAACCGTAAACAAGCTCAAGCCGTACAAACCCAAACAGCAGATGATGATCGTTATTACGGCAAAAAGCCTGATCAAACTGGCTGCCGTAGCTTCCTGCTGATACATTCTGGCGATGTTTGCATCCAACAGGCTGTATTGAAATATCTGATCGGGATACATTTCTTCCCAGGCAGCCTGCACTTGCTGTATGCTTTGGGCTAGATCATATGTTTGTAATTTGATACTGGCCTTACGATACAGTTTGGCAAATGGATAAATGGCGACCGGTTCAATAGGTTGCTGTAATGATTGCTGGTGAAAGTCACGGACTACCCCGACGATGATGCCTTGTGCCCCTGAATTATCTATCATGAGTGGCTTGTTCAGCACATCCTCCGGATGGCTAAGTCCCAGCTTTTCTACGAAATCTTCGTTGATCAAAAACTCCATTACCGAATCCCTGATCTGTATATTTCTTCCAGCGACCAGCTCCATCTCAAAGGTTTCCAGGAAATGCTCATCGGCCCAGCGGTCGCGTACCATAAACGGTGCCCAATGTTCACTGTTAGCATACCTAACATAGCCGCCCTCATTAGTTTCAGCCATGGGCGGACGGAAATGCATGCTTACATTTTCTACATCAGAATGTTGCATCAGCGTGTTTCTCAGCGTGGTCAGCGTATTTTCATCACCAGCAGGTAGGGAAACGGTAAGGATATGGTCGTAGGCGAAACCTGGATCTGCCCTCAGGAAATAATCCATCTGATGAACGGCTATCCAGGCACCTATCACAAAAACCTGTGCCATGATGAATTGTCCGGTGACCAGGGTTTTTCTCAACAATACGCCCCGCGGCCGACCGGAAACATATGTAAGGGTGAATATTTGTGCCGGACTAAACCCACTGACGACCAATGCCGGGTAGGCTCCCGCCAGCAGTACCAACAAACAAGATAAGACCAGGCCAGTGATCAGAAATTCTGCTTTTAACAAAACAGACAATGAAAGCAAAACTTTCAGCCAGGTATTGATTTTCGGAATAAGCAAATAGGCAATGAGTAAAGCAAAAACTATTGCCGCCAAAATAATCAAAGCAGTTTCTGCGATAAATTGCCAGAAAATTTGCCCCCTGCTGCTACCCATTACTTTACGAACACCCACTTCCTTTTGCCGAAGCGTAGCGGAAGCAGTAGAAAGGTTGATGAAATTTATACACGCAATCAAAAGCAAAAAAAGGCCAACTGCCGTGAGTTGGTATAGTACTGATTTACGAATGTTGCCACCGTATCTTTCATCAAAGTGTATATCAGACAGCGCTTGCAGATGGTATTGCCAATGGGAAAACCCTTCACCTAGATACTTCTTGCGAAAGTCAGCGAGTTGGTTTTCCAAATCAGCTGCCTGATAGCCCTCGGCTAGTTGTATCAATACCCAATTATTAGCCCCCGTCCAGCTAAAATTATCCATCTGGTAAGTAGGATTCATTAGTTTGAGCGTGGGAAGAGAAAGCAATACATCCGCCTTAAAATCTGTTGTTTTGGGATACTCTTTGACTACACCGCTCACCATCACCTCTACCCGATTGTTGATGCGTATGCTTTTGCCTACTGCCTGTTCAGTATTAAACAGCTTACGCGCCATCGTGGCAGTGATGACCGCTTGGGCTGGTTCCTGCAAAGCGGTAGCTTTGTTGCCTTGCAGAAATTCAAAATCCAGCATATACAAAAGTGGCTCACTTGCATAAGCTACCCCTTCCTGTTCTGCGAAACGTTTGGGTTCACCTCCCGCATCATCTACCGACAGCGTTGGAGGACTGTAAAAGAACATAAACATCCCACTCCTTTCTACCTGGGTATACTCTTTCTCCAGCGTCTCGGGAATAGCTACCGACACGCCTGACTCATGGGCGATAGTGCCATCACCCACATCAATATCCAGTACTAAACGATAGATTTTATTGGCTGCTGGATGATGCCGGTCGGTACTGTAGTGGAAGAAAACATAGAGAAATACCAACAAAGCACCGGCAATCCCCACACTCAAGCCCAACACATTCAAAAGAGTGTAAGCTTTGTTTTTTTGCAGGGTACGAAAAGCTATTTTGAAGTAATTTTTTAGCATAATCTTTTAATGATTGATGTCTACGCGGCGCGGAGGAATAAATGATGATCAATGCACTATAAGGCATTAGTCATTCATCATTATTCCATGTCTATTACTCATCCCGCAGGCTATCTACCGGATTGCTGCGAGCAGCTTTCAAAGTTAGTCCGCTGACGGAAAGTAAAGCGATCAATAATACGAATACGGCAGGTAATGTGAAATGCCACCAGTTGATCAGGATACGGTAAGCAAATTCAGCCAGCCACTCTTGCAGAAAATAATTGGCGAGCGGAACGGCAATCAACAACGCAATTAAGATGAGCTTCAGGTATTGTTGTGAAAGTATTATAAAAATATTCGTTACCGAAGCGCCCAGCACCCTTCTTACCCCGATCTCTTTGGTACGTTGCGCCAGGCTCAGTGCGGTGAGGCCGACCAGGCCCAGGCAGGCAATAAGGATCGCCAATATAGCAAAAGTATTGAAGCCCTTGAGTATCATTTGCTCCATCCGATAACTGCCTTCTAACTGATCATCCAGGAAAGCATAACGATAAATTTGATCAGAAAAAACGGCTTCCCAACTTTCTTTGATCTGGGCCAGTGAAGTCTGGGTGTCTACCGAAGCGGAGGTTTTGACGGCTGCTTCAAAAATGCCGTACTCCCAGTTGATCAATACGCAGGGACTGATCTCTTCCTGCAGTGCATTGTTGTGATAGTCCTCAACCACACCGACAATGGTTGCTTGGCCTTCGTTGATCGTCAGTTCTTTTCCCAACGCTTCTTCGGGCGACATACCCAGTGCCTTTACCAACTTTTCATTGACGATAAATTCGTCGAAGTGATCGCTGGTCCGGGTAAAACTTCTTCCAGCAATGAATTTTAGCTGATAAAAATCCAGATAGTTTAGGTCAATGCTCTTCATTTCCGCTTCCTGTCCTTCTGTTTCGGCCTGATGTGGCAGGCGAAAATTGGTGCCATTGCGGATAACTGAGGAAGTGGGTGCCCCAGTCGCCATAGTCACTTCGGCAATGCCTGGCTGACTGAGTAATTGCTGCCGCAAAGCTTCCGCTTTTTGCTCGCTCGGCACTTCGGTGGTAATGATGGCTTCCCGGGCAAAACCCAGGTCAGTATGTTGGAAATACTGTAGCTGTTGAAATACCACCAAAGCGCCT
>JBBSOG010000198.1:0-10254 GCA_038259985.1 Cytophagales bacterium | reverse complement strand
GAGATAATGGTATTTATGATGAAGCCGATTAATATTTTTCTGAGAAAATCATCTATGGCCATATCAAAAGCAGTCGTGGCTTTCACGTCTTTAAGCGACTGCTCATAAGTTGCTTCACCCAATCTTTCCACCAGTCCGGTTTTGGTATCCATGATGAGGGTAGTTCTGTTGGCAATATAGTTTTGCAATAAGTCCGGGTTTAATGTTTCCAAATAAGTCCAGACAAAGATAGCAGAAACGATTGCAATCAGTATATACGTCAGAAAGCCGATGCTCATGCCCTGCCAAAAGTGTAAATAACCGTTGTTATAGAGTTTTTTGAACTCTTTGATACTAAAAAAAATAAAGATAGGAATAAAAAAGAAGCTAAAAAGGTTCCCACTGATTAAGGGGTTTTCCCCGAAGGCAATCAAAACGAAAAACAAGAGAATAGATAAGACTCCGCCGACGATACCATACTTAAGGGAGACAAGGAGAAAAGGGTTTCGCATCACTTTGTTAGACATCAACTTAACGCAGTCCAATAATGGTTTTGATAGAATGTACCCCAAACTTTCCCTTTGAGTTCCTTGCCCCAGAAGGGTGTGTTTTTTGATTTTGACTGATTTGTGCTATTATTTAGGGTCCACTGGGTGTCAAAGTCAAACAGGCAAAGGTTAGCTTCTGCGCCTTCTTCTATTTTCGACTGCTCAAGTCGTAATAGCGAGCGTGGTGAAGTAGTAATTTTTTCCAGCATATTATCCAGGAGTTGATCCGGGGTAAATATTTGGGTAAGAATCGGTAGTACAGTTTGTAAACCCGTCATGCCGAAAGCAGCCATCTCAAATTCACATTTCTTACTCTCTTCATCCTGTGGCTGATGGGAAGAGACGATAACGTCAATGGTGCCGTCCAGTACTCCTGCGATCAATGCCTGCCGGTCTTCTTCGGTCCTAAGTGGTGGGTTTACCCGCAGGTTGGTATCAAAATCAGCCAAGGCTTCATCGGTAAAATAAAGCTGATGGGCTGCCACATCACAGCTCACCAACAAACCCTTTTGCTTAGCTTGCTGAATCAGTTTCACCGAAGCTTTAGCAGAAATATTACTGAAATGGAGACGTGGTGAGGAACCAACAGACATCTCAGCTACATACTCCAGCAAGCGCAGGTCCCTTTCTATTGCCATCGTCTCTGCCAGCGCCGGCATACCTTTCATGCCCAGCATCGTACTTTGTAGCCCTTCGTGCATATCCCCATATTTGGTTAAATACTGGTCTTCCGGGCGATTGATCAGCAGACTATCCATTTTTTGCATGTATTGCAAAGCTTTCAGCATCACCTGGGTATGCCACAACGCATGCAAGCCATCGGAAAAAGCAACTGCACCCGCATAGTGCAAGTCAATCATTTCTGTAAGTTCTTCGCCCCTAGCATCACGGGTCACAGCGGCAATGGGATATAACTTTATCGGCTTACCGGTATCTCCTTTCAGGTAACGTATATCACTTTTGGACTGGACTACTGGTTGGGTATTGGGTAATAATGCCACTCCGGTAAATCCCCCGGCAATGGCAGTGTCTATGCCGCTTTGCAAATCTTCTTTGTGCTCTTCCCCTGGGTCACTGAAATTGGCTTGCATGTCAAACCAACCTGCCGAAACAAATTTGCCCCGGGCGTCAATTTCTTGGATATCACTATCGGCATTCAGTGTTTCATTGGCAAGTACTAATTTACTGATGATACCATCCTGGATCAGTATATCTACTTCTTGTTGATGTAAGGGGGCATTTTTATGAATTAGCTTTGCAGACCGAAGCAATATTTTCATGGTAAATAAATCAGTGCTTAGTGGATGCCATATTTTGGGCAATTTTACGGATAATCTGCTTGCAGTACAAGCTTACAAAAAGCGTATCAGCAAAATCTCCGTCAATAGAAAAAACAGGGCTAGCAGCAAAGCATATTTCCAGAGGCTGGTATTGGTTTGTTCGCTACGGATCTGACCCGCAAAGTCTTCTACATCTTCAGCTTCATAAATATTGATATTGGCCGAATTCTCAAAAAGGGATTGCAGTTCATCCACCCTGTATTGCGCAATCAGCGATTCTCTTTTATCTATATTGAATGAAAGGGTGAGCAATGGCGCAGATGGACCTTCGCCCATCGTGCTTTCTTCAGCGCGGATTAGCTCGCAGAACCCCGCCTTGATTAGTCCTTGGGGAATTTCCATGAGCAGACGCCCACTAATGAGCCTTTGCGTAGGAATGACTTCTTCCTCCCCACGAACCAGTTTGTAAATAAACCGGCGATTCGCTGCATTTGCGGCATCCAATAGGGTACTGTCCTCAAAACTCGCGGTTTCCAGCGCCATAGTCGGGTTGTCTACATAATAGTATAGCTGATTGTTCATAGACTTGCTACGGGAAGCGATTCGGTACATGATGGGCACATACACCGCATGTCTTTGTATATTGGTGAAAGGCTCACGCAGGGGTGTGGTGAAAAAAGTCAATTGTTCCGATGAAGCATTTTCTGACAAGATATACCGCTTGCTTAACATCAGAAGGAAGGGTTCGCCGGTCCGATATCGTAAGAGCGCTTCCCCTTGCAGGTTATGTTTTATCAACTGCTCAGCTGCAGGCATAACAAAGTTTTCGCTCTTGCCCTCAAACATGCCTTCAAAAAATGGATTAGCCATATCCAAATTAGCCAAGGTGGTAGGCGCCACTTCTACCGAGTCGGGGACGATAATACGTTCCGCTGAGATCCCGCTATTGCCTGTCACCTCGGTGAGCAGGGAAAGGTCACCGCTGACGGGGGGCACAAACATCAGATGGCCTCCTTGTGCCAGGAACTCACGAAGGTAAGGAATCACCGCCCGCTGGGATTCCCCATCGGTATTGCCTATCTCATTCAAAATGACCAAGTCTGAACTTTCTATCAGGCTGTAATCCAGGTTGCTAATGCCGTAAGATTGCAGGTCAAAGATACTTTTGTTGGCATACACTTGCGCAACGGTAGTGCTATCCCGGGTGCCAAAAGATGTCGACTTGATCTCCAGTACAGAAATTTTATCCCCCAGGTTGAGGGTAAAGAAAAACTCATTATCAAAGGTTACCGGGTAATCTTCAAAAATCAACTGGCAACGGTTATCCTGCTGTAATGGAAAGTTCAAGGTAAAGGTTGCGGTGCTACTCGCATGGGCAGGGATGTTGAGACTGGCACTGGCTACCTGTTCCTCATTGATCAGTAGCCTCACGATCTGGTCGGTAATATCTTCATTGCCATCATTTTTGAGTACCACTACCAGTTCGTTGGCTTCATCGGCCAGCACAAAAGGATTGGCTAGGTAAATGGAATCGGTATACACATTGGACTCAAAACTAGAACTGATGGGCACCAGCTTAATATTGTTGAGGGTATCTTCTGAGAAAACATCCGGATTGCCCACGGTAGACCGCTGAAAATCCGAAATGACATAAATGTCCGACCGGCTTGCTGTAGATGCACCAAAATTACTGGCTTCCAAATCACTATTGATCTTATTCAGCACCTGTTTAGCACTTTTCACTACGCCGCTCAATTCTACTCCCGCAATAAGTTCACTGAGTTCGTTGCTGCTTTTGGGCACCCGGGAGAAGCTATCAAATTCATTGGTCAGGAACTTATACTGCGTATTCCGTGGGTACAGGGAAATGATTTCTTCAATATAATTCACGCCCTGGTCTATGCCCCGGGCATTGGAACTCAACTCTGATGACATGCTCAGCGAATTGTCCAGGTAGATATAAACGAGTTTCTCGGCATTATTGCCAGCGTCAGCGCTCGCTTTACCGGGCAGAAAAGGCTGGGCGAAGGCGAATACCAAAAAAGCGATAAAGAGCAGCCGTGCCAGCAATATTAGCAGGTGCTTGACCTTCAGCTTAGAGGTAGTGGCTTCTTTGACATTTTTGAGAAAGAAGTTATTACTAAAATATACTTTTTTTGTTCTCCGAAAATTGAATAAATGGATAATAATGGGAATACTCAATGCCAGCAATCCCCACAAAAACTGCGGATATACAAAACTCATTAGCGATAAGTTAGCGATAAAGCTCCGCCCCCGGAATTGCTGAGGGCGTTCTATAATAGAAAAGCATGAAACTCATGCTTATTGTTTTCAACACTAAAAAAATACTCTCTTGAAAGATACAAATAAAATACTAATCCAACAGGGGAAAGTAAAGGTCTACCAATTCGCGAAAACATGCCTCCCCTCCTTTGCGGGAAAGCACGATCTTCGCTTCCTCCCTGATCACCGGCACCGCATCTGCCGGGCAGGCAGACATCCCCACCTTTTGCATGATCTCCAGGTCGTTGATATCATCCCCCATAAAGAGTACCTGGTCAAAGCTGATATCTAGTTCTGCTGCCCATTTTTCCAGTATCCCGGTTTTCAGTTCGTTACCAACATAGCAATATTTTACGCCCAGCATCTCCGCGCGCGTGGTCACCGTCCGCTGGCTGCTGCTGGCGCTCAGAAAAGCAACGTGCATCCCTTTCTTGATCAAACGTTTGATTGCCATACCGTCTTTGGCATTGTACTTTTTAGATTCTTCCCCCGAGTCAGAAATATAGATACCGCCGTCGGTCAGGGTGCCGTCTACGTCTAATACGATCAGTTTGATATGGCTAAGGTTCATGGGAGTTTAGGGTTCAGGAGTTGAGAGTTCAAGGGTTTTGGGTTCAAGAGTTTGGAGTTTCCGGTCTTCGGGATTTGTAAAGATTATAGAGGTTGTCCTTACAAGTACAATCATTTTTGGGCAATGATGGTTTGCATGCGTTGGATGGGTTCACTGAACAGTATGTTCGGGGCTTATTTCCTGCTCTGCTAAAAACTCTTGGAAATCAACCACTTTAGACTTAAAATCCCCTACCATCCAGGAGTAGAAGCCCCCGAGGTGTTGCTCGTAGTGTTCTTTAACCGCCATTATCTATTAATTTATTGAAAAACAAATAGCCCAAAACTACCATCGCAACAATGAACGCTGAACAATGAACCCTAAACTTTAAGACTCTTTACACTATTTTCCTCCCCACCGCAGCGGCAATGGGTTCTAGCGTTTTGTACAGGGCGCGGAACTCGTCATGGTTCAACTGCTGGGCGGCATCGGATTTAGCGGTTTTCGGCGTGGGATGGGTTTCAATCAGTAAGCCATCTACGCCCATCGCAACGCAGGCGCGGGTGAGGTCGGGAATACCGTAGGCAATGCCCATCGCATGGCTGGGGTCAAGCACTACCGGCAAATTGGTATGCTCTTTCAGATAAGCTACCCCGCAAAGATCCAGTGAAAAGCGGGTCTTGGTCTCAAAGGTGCGGATACCTCTTTCGCACAGCATCACCTGCTCATTGCCTCCCGAGAGGATAAACTCAGCCGCCTGCACAAACTCCTGTAAGGTAGCGCCGAAATGTCTTTTCAGCAGGATGGGTTTATTAGCTTTACCGCAAGTTCTTAAGATTCCCTGATCATACATGGCTTTGGAACCTACCTGCACAATATCAGCGTATTCAATGACCGCATCTACTTGCGTGGCATCCCTCACTTCGGTGATAATGTTTAATCCGTATTCTTCGCGGACATCGGCCAGCATTTTCAAACCTTCCATACCAAGGCCCTGGAAAGAATAGGGCGAAGTACGGGGCTTAAAGCATCCGGCACGCAGGGTGGTGATATTCAGCTCTTTGAGCAGGTGGGCGCTCTGGGTAATCTGTTCTTTGGACTCAATGGAGCAAGGCCCGGTGATCAGCAAAGTGTTGTTGTGCGAACCACCCAACTTTACATTACTACCTACCTGGATTTCCCGTACTTTATCCTGATAATCTTTACTGGCCAGCTGTATATCACTGCTCATCACAAAGTATTCTTCCGCAGCTTGCTCAAGCACTTCAGGAAGTTGTTTGTCCGACGAATAAGTGATTAAGACATAATGTCCGTTTTTTTTGTAGTAAGCAGCTTTGCTTTGCTCAGCCAGTTGTTTGGCTTCGGCTGCTTGTATATTTTCTTTGAGATGGACAATCATACTTCTCCTCTGATTAAGTTGTTAAAGGTTACTGCACCGGTGAGTTGGTTTTCAGTATTCACCACTGGCAAAAACAAAATAGGAAACGATTTGCTGGTGACCAGAGCCAGCATATCCGATATGGTAGCCTCCTCCTGAATACAGATCGGATGGCTGTTTACCACATCTTTTACTGTAGTTTGGTTGAGGTCATTTAAGTTTTTGATCAAACCTCTTCTTACATCCGCATTGCTGGCAATCCCACTGAATTTCTGGTGCTGATCGGTGAATAACGCAAAACCCAGGTCGTACTTTTCAATGGATTGTAACACCTGAGGGAAACTACACTGGTCAATATCCAGCACCGGAAGGTCTGCTTTGTCAATCACGATGTCTTTAACCTGATAGCGGGAACGGACTTCCTGCATCTTCAAACCCATCAGAGCAGCGCCCATAGAGGTGTGGTTGACCAGAAAAGAACCTGACACCGCAGAGTCTACGGCCATGCTACGAAGGATAAATGATACTTCGTCATTAACGCCGCCATCCACATGGATTTTCTTTCCGGGAAACATCTTCCCGAATCGGCGGATGCGGTTAAAGTTATCTTTACGGAAAACTCCTCCGCTTTGTCCCGGCGTGGTAGTCATCAGCAAAATAAACGAATACTGTTGCTGCAATGGCTCAAATACTTCCAGTGGTGTGTCTGACACCACGGCCAGGCCGTACTGCGTATTGCCAGCAGGCAGGTCAATATGCCGGCCTTGCATATCCTCGTACTGGAATTGCACGTATTCTACTTCATACCGCACGATCTGTTCCAGGTATTTCTCCGGTTCAGCAGAAATAATGTGCAAGTCAATAGGCGTTTTACTTATTTTGCGAATCCGGGCGATATCATCAAACACCGCCGGGTTATCGTTGCAGTCAATGTGGAAGGAATCAATATTTAGGGCATCCAGTTCTTTGACCAGTTCCTCCAGCGACTTTACTTTGTTTGAATATAATGATGCGGAAATTTTCAAGGCTTTATCCTCTTTCTTTTTCTTTTTTAGTAAAAATTTGCGTTGTAAAGTTCAGCATTTTCTACTGATTACCTATAATTTTGACTGCTTTTTATGATTATCCTCAAGCTCATATCGCGATTGCCCCTGTCCGTGCTCTACCTGTTCTCGGATTTTCTGTATGTTCTACTCCGTTATGTGGTAGGCTATCGCCGGAAAGTGATTATGAAAAACCTCCATAATGCCTTCCCCGAAAAAAGTGAAAAAGAACTGGACCGTATTAAGCATAAGTTCTACCGCCATTTGGGGGATGTGGTGGTGGAAAGTTTAAAAACACTCACAATTTCTGAAGCCGACCTCAACCGAAGGGTAACCTTAGTTAATCCGGAGGTGATCAATACTTTTTACGATCAAGGACAGTCCGTCATTGGGCTTTCGTCACACCAGGGCAACTGGGAGTGGATGCTGGTCTCCTGTAGCGCGCAAATGCCTTTTCATTTTGATGCGGTGTATATGCGCCTCAACAATGCTACTTTTGATCAGCTGATGCAGCAAATCCGGGGCAGGTTCGGGGCGACGCTTATTGAAAAACAGACTTCATTTCGCAGTATGATGTTGCAGAAAAAAATCAGCCTCACGGCGATGGTGGCGGACCAACGGGCAAAAAGCAGCCAGTATCTTTACTACACGCAGTTTTTGAACCAGGAAACAGGTTTTTATGAAGGGCCGGAGAGGATTGCCCACAAGCTAAAAAGGCCAGCCTTCGTGGTAGATATGAAGCGAGTAAAGCGGGGGCATTACAGTATTACTTTTCATGTGATTGACCAACCTCCTTTTAACCCAACCCCCAATTATATCACTGATCAGTACGCCAAACTCATAGAGCGGGCGATACGCGAACGCCCGGCAGAGTGGCTATGGTCGCACGACCGCTGGAAAAACAAAAGGCAAACATCTGAGATGCCTGCCCCGATCAAATCCTGATCTAACTTTCTCACCGTCTCAGCAGGTTCTCTCCCTAAGAGGAACCTGCTTTTAATGTCGCAAGGTCCCTGACGGAGACCTTCAGTCTTAGTGGGGTTTCTCGTAAAGAACCCCACGGGGTCGCTTACAGCGCAGACCCCGCTGAGACTATATTATACGAGATGCGTCTAAGTAGTAGCTCTCAAAGAAGAACCTGCGTTGAATATCGCAGAGTCCCTGCGGAGACCTTGCTAAGACATCTCAAAAATGAACTGGGAAAAACTAAGTCCGGGGGCTGTGCCGCCGGTATCTGGTTCCACAGTCCACTGTGGCAATGTATCTCAGGCATAAGCCTCCTCGGGCACATATTTATAGCCCATGCGGGTAGCTTTCACTTCCTTAAGCTCTCCTTTATACTTAGTCTCTGATTTTAAAGTATCAATTCCACCTTTTTGATACTCCCTTAAATAAGTAATCAGGGTAGTTTTGGAAATTTCGCAAATACGGCAAATCTCACTGTGGGGCAAACCTTTACTTTTCAAGTATAGGGCTTCCATCTTCTGCTGGATACGGGCACTGGGATTATGGTAACGTTCAAAGCGCAGCGCTTCAATATCTTCTTCACCGAACTTAATTCTGATCATGGGGCTGTGGGTTTTTGGTTAATATAAAGTCAAATTCTATTCTTGCTACTCAATGGTTATTATTACAAATATTGCCATTCTTAGGACAATTTACCATCCCCTGTTCTGTGGGAAATTTCTAGATGGATCGTAATAAAACAGGCTGATTTATTTAGGCTTTCTTAAAGTTAGAGCGCAATTGCAGGCAAAAGGTTGCAAGGAATAGCAGAAATTGTGTTGATAATCGCCAAGAAGCCCGGGTTTTTTGAAAAAAACTAGATGGCACAGGCCAAAGGTAAGCTGTGAAAAGAAGGGGGAAGGACATAGTCACCTCATTGCTTTAAACGCTGACAAACATTTGTAAATCTCTATTAGCGAATCGCTAAAAAACGTAGTTATATTATAGACAGATCACTCGAAAGCAAAAAGATTCCTCATCAATTGGTGTATGAGTTACAGGACAAGCAGTAGAATAAGCCAGACGCCCTAAACTTTTGCCAGGATAGGTTGTATAGACGCACATCCATACAACCATATACATCCACGCGGTGTGCATTCGCAAATGAGTAAATCATGTGTATATTGTATGTGTTGGGTATGTAGACGTAATATGCGCTGTACCTATGTTTGCACCAATAAAAAAAGTTGAATATGACAATAATATCAAGATGGGTAGCTCCATTTTTCTTTTCAGAAGAAAACCGTAAAACAGATCCGATTCCTTTTGATTTAACTAACCACTTGAAACTGATACTCAAAAATGAAGTCTGGGACCGAAAATTTGATTATGGCTTTAGCACAGGCTTAAAAAATACAAATCCAACAGAAATAAAAAGTGCGACAATTAAAGTATTTCCAAGATTTTCTTCTGGTATTGTCAATGAAAAAAGAATCCCTGAACTGATAGAAACATATTGTGGGACTATTCCAACTCATCTAAGAATTAAGAATTATAAGGAATGGTCTCATCATATTGGATTTGTAATTATTGAAATAGAATATAACGTTAAGATAAAAAAATTTCCTTCAAAAAAAGATTTAACAGTTTCCCCTATTCCTCATCTTGAAATGGAATTCGTCGAGAAATGCGATCAGTATTTATCTGTTTTAAAAGAACTATCCTATTTTTTCTTAGCTGGATTGCATTTTAGTTTTCAAACTCGATCAACAATGATAAGGGACGATAATCCAATTAACGATGGATTTTTTCAAATAAAATCAGGTAGGCAAACATACGCTTACAAAGTAGCTACAAATGCTTTCATGCACCGAATACTCATAGAAACTAGCAAAATGGAGATTGTTGAGAATTATCTTAAAGGATTAGCATCTGTTTGGCACTACAACTTGTGGTCGTTGAAAAGATACTTGAATGCTGTAGGGTCTTACCCATTGTCAATGGATAATCTTCTTGATTTGATTTATGCACTTGAAGGACTATTTGATAAAAATACGTCATCTGACTTCATCAGATCTATATGCCTACTATCATTGTGTAATACAAGAAAGGAAGCAAAAAAGATGAAAAGTTTACTGGATGTTGCTTATACGATTAGGAACGAGATCGCTCATGGAGGACATTCTTATGACCCTTATGATAAAGTCAAATTAGAGGGACAGGAAACACTTGCTCAAATGATTTATTG
>JBBSOG010000197.1:0-10297 GCA_038259985.1 Cytophagales bacterium | reverse complement strand
GCCCTAATGTGATGGTGTACTCCCGCAGCCTATGCCGGGGAATTTCAATGTGAGTTACATAATCAGGGACATTGCCCAGTTCTACCTGGGTGATGTTTTCATCGTTCAGCAGACGGTCCCGGAGTTGTTCGCCTAGCTTACGCAATGTCCAAATATCCACATCACCAAACAGGCCGATTTCCATTACATCCCGCTGATTGGCTTGCAGCCTGACTTCCGGCTCTTCTATCTCATCCGGGAAGGTGGTAATGCGGGCAATGGCCTGGTCAATATCCTGAAAAATATTCATACGGTTGGCACCAGCCACCAGTTCAATCATCACTTCGCCCGAGCCTTCCCTTGCCGTAGATACGATCTCTTTGATTCCCTGAATGCCTCTCACGGATTCTTCTACCGGCATGAGGATACCCTGCTCTACCTCGGCGGGTGCTGCACCGGGATAGACAACGCTTACCTCTACCATGTCCAGTTGAAACTGAGGGAAGACCTCTTTTTGTACATTGTACATGGTCCAGATACCCCCGCCGATGAGAAGGATCATCAGTAAATTGGAGACGAGAGGGTTTTGTGCCATGTAGGCAATGGGGCCACTGTACTCTTTTTCGTTCCTATCCGAACTGCTATCCTTCATTTGCTATGTATCTTACTTATTATCAATTACTGATTTTTACGTGCCGTAGCCGACAGCGAATCCTGATCTGCTGCGCGATCAGCACCTTCCAATCGGAGGGCAGCCCCTTCCGAGATGGTCGCCAAATTGGTCATGACTACCTGCTCGTTTTCGTCTAAGCCACTGCTGATGTAGGCATATTGTGCATCGCTGAAGAGAATATCTACCTCACGAATTTGTAGTTTGCCCTCTTCCATCACCCATACCGTCCCACCTTCCCTGACGTAATCACGCTGAAGCCGGATGACATCCTCTATCTCTTTCGCTTCAATGGTTGCTTCTACAAAAGCATTGATCATCAAAGCGGGTAGAGAATCATTTTGGTAGGCGAGAGGGTCAGGCACGGATACCAGTACCCTGGCCAGTCGCGTCTGATCTTCCAGTGCCCCGATCAACCTATGAAGGTAGCCGGTGCGATATTCCCCGTCTCCCCAAGCTTTTCGGTTCATGACCTTGACCTTTGATCCCTCCTGATCTCCCGCCTCGGAAAAGGAGAGCCAGCGCAGATTGGCAATCGGTACGTTGACCACGACCCAATATTCATCCATCGCTACCAAACGCCCAAGATTATCCCCCATAGCTACTTGCGATCCTTCGTTGACATTACGACTGAGGATGTGGGCATCAAAGGGAGCCTTGATCCTGGTTCGTTGGAGATTAAGTTCTGCCTGCTTCACACTTGCCCGGGCAGCTCCCACCCTGGCTTTTACAGCATTCAGCTGTGGCTCTCGCAGCACCAGGTTTTTATTTATATCGGCGAGTTCCTGGTCAACCAGTTGATAGCCTTTCTGGGCTACATCCTGACGGCCCATTTCTATGTTGAGTTCTGAAACGGCCTGCTGCAAATCACTTTCCCGCAGCTCCAGCGTATTGCTGTAGTCTGCCGGGTCAATCTGTAGCAGCACTTCACCTTTCTTGACAAAGCCTCCCGGCGTGAAACCCTGGTATTGATGGATAACCTCACCATTTACCCTGGGGCTTAGTATGACTTCCCGGGCGGGCTGAACGGTACCGGTGGCCACAATAGTAGGTTGGAATGTACCCCGCTGAACACCCGTAACTTCCACCAGCATAGCAGTTTTTTTGGTCGCCCCGGAGCGAGTGGCGGTAGGTTCCGTAAGAAAAATTGTCAATGTGATCCCTCCCCCTACAATAAATATGATTAGGCAGATGAGAAGCTTCTTTTTGTTACTCATGCTTTTAAGATTCGTTTTCAGCCTCTCTCACCGTCTCAAAACCTCCGGCCAAAGCCCGGTAAAGGGCAATACGATATTCCAGAAGCATTAATTTTGCCGTGATAAAACCCCTTCTCAGTTGCTGCTCCTGGTTAAGGGCCGTAAGCACCGCCAGATAATCACTCAAACCATTAAAGTATTCAATCTCAAGCTGTTGATAGGTCTGTTGGGCAAGCGTAAGCTGTTCTTCTAAAACCTGAATTCTTTCAACTTGTTTCCTTTCTTGAATCAAGGCGTCTTCTACTTCCTGAAAAGCAGTGAGTACTGTTTGCCCATATTCGTACAGGCGTTGATTTTTAACGGCCTCCGTACGATCTACTTCAGCGCTAAGCCTGCCTCCATAAAATAAGGGGGCCACCAGATTGCCACCCAGTGAATAGGCCCAGTCTTCCAGCAGGTTGTCAAAATTATTAGCCCTAAGTTGCGCAGAGGTAGAAATACTCAAGCGGGGATATCTATTGCTGATGGCGGCTGCCATTTCCCGGTCTGAAGCCTGTAACAAAAGAAAGGCACTTTGCACATCAGGTCTCCTCTGCAAAAGTTCCGCAGGAATACCCGTTTTCGGTAAGGGTGGAAGCTCAGGTAGGCTATCCGGCGTATATGCTACGCTATACTGGGGGGGAAATCCCTGCAAAACCGCTAACTGATGTTCCAGTACTTCAATCCGGGATTCCGTCAAAATTTGTTGTTCCCGGGTAGCCTGTACCAATTGCTGCTGGCGAAGGATATCTACACTTCTGATTTGTCCGCTACCGAACTGGGCTTTGATGAATCCCAGTATTTGTTCGTTCGTCGCAATCTGTTCTTCTACCAGATCAAGCTGTTGCCATTCTGCCAGCAGTTGGTACCAGGTACGGCTAATCTCTCCGGAAAGTGAGATGGCCCCTGCCCGGTAATCAGCCAGCGTTGCTTCTGTCCGGTAGCCTTCGGCCTGTACCAAGGCACTTATCCGTCCCCAGAGGTCTACTTCATAAAAAGCAGAAATCCCCAACTGTACGTTTTCACCGCCGACAAAATCAGGTTGGGGACGATTGAGGTTACTACGTAGTGAAGCTTCAACATCGGGAAGCAGGAAAGACGACTGGCGGTCTACTACTGCCTGAGCTTCCCTAAAGCGAAACCAGACTGCTCGGAGATTGAGGTTGGAGTCTATCGCTTGCTCAACCATTGCGTTCAGTGTTTGATCCTCAAAAGCAGTCCACCATGCATCAGAGAGGGGCTCATTCCCGGAGTAAGAGAATGCCTTTGGAGATTCTACGGGAGAAGTAAGTTGCATAGACTGGGGAGAACAAGCAGTCATATACGATGCAGCATAAGTAAAGAAAAGCATTGAGAAAATGAACGAAGGAACTCGAGAGGTTACTAGCTTTTTTGAAACAAAGCTATGGGATGTCAAGCTGTGGTTTGAGGTTGGTAAAAAGCTTTTTGCCCTAGCATTAGGTATTCCTGACATGATTGGGTTTCCGGTCTTTTGAATAAGTTATTCATCTTAAACCCATCATCAGGAATGTTGTTTATTTACCTCTTCAAATCCTTACAGTACTCATGTCTAGGCGACCCCGTCTAGGCGACCGTCAGGATTCATCGGATTGTAGGATGAACAGGATTTCGTTATCCTACTCATCCATTAGTCCTGTTCATCCTGATTCTGACAATTTACTCATTTCTTAGTGAGTCCACCGGATTGGCAAGGGCGGCTTTGATGGATTGGTAACCTACTGTAACCAGCACAAGCAAGGAGACCAGCAGCAAGCTTCCTGCAAAAGTCAGTAAATTAATGTCTATTTTGTACACAAAGTTTTCCAGCCACCGTTGCATCAGGTAATAAGCCAATGGGGCGGCCAGCACAAACGCGATCAGTATTGACCACACAAAGTTCTTAGAAAAGAAAAGCAATATCTGTTGTACCGAAGCCCCCAGTATTTTGCGAATGCCGATCTCTTTGGTTTTGCTTTCTGCCATAAACATCACCAGACCGTATAAACCCAGGCAACCGATGAAAATAGCGACTCCGGCAAAACCCTGTGCCAGCGAAAAATTCCGCTGATAGTCTTCATAAAAACTGGCTACCCGCTCGTCCAGAAATTCATAGCGAAAATCATATTCAGGATAGGTGATCTTCCATATTTCTTCAAGTCGGCTGATGATACTTTCCGCCTGCGCCATTTCTGCTTTGATGCTCAGCGAACCGTAATGGGTACTTTGGTTGGTAATGACCAGGGGACCAATTTTATGCCCGAAGTCGCTGTTATGGTAATTAGCAACAACGCCAACAATTGGCAGGTCAAAATTCCATACCGAAACGTATTTTCCCAGGGCCTGCTCCGGCTGCTGTAATCCCATATCGTGTACAAAGGCTTCATTCACCACAAAACCACTACCCGAATCGGAAGGGGTAAATATCTTGCCCGCCACCATTTGCATACCGTGGGTGTCAAAGAAATGTTCGTCAGCGAATTGCAGATCAACCTGCTTCTCTTGTTTAGGTTGCCCATCTACCTCATAGACACCGCCGTACATACTTTGGGATATGGCACTAAAGGCCGAGAAACTCATATCTTCTATGCCAGTAGTTTCGCTCAGCATCGTTTGGAAACGTGCTATGTTTTGGGGGGATCTGTCCTGCAAGTTTACGGTAATGATGGCTTGCTCATTGAACCCTAAAGACGCATGCTCCAAAAAATGAAGCTGTTGGGCAATGATGAGCGTACAGACGATAAAGACCTGGGAAATAAAGAACTGGAAGACGACCAGGCCTTGTCGCAGTGAAAATCTGCGATGACGCAAGGTGATTCCCGATGTCCTGAACATCTGTACCGGCTTAAAGCGGGAAAGTAGCCAGCCCGGATACAAACCGGCAATATTGGTGACCAATATCACCAGTAGTAGCAAAAAAGCCACACCGCTCCAACTCAACTGTATCATCACTGGGTTTAGGTAGGTGTACAGCTTTTTTAGCTGCATCAAACCTAACTCGGCCAGCCCCAGGGCTAATACCAGTGCTACCAGGGTAACCAACAAGGCCTCGCCCAGAAAATGAAGTACGATCTGCCCCCGGCTGCTACCCAAGGTCTTGCGAATGCCTACTTCTTTAGTACGCCGGGTGCTGATCGCCGTAGCCAGGTTGACGAAATTAATACAGGCCATCAGGATAAGGAGTGCTGCCAGAAAGATCAGTCCGATCAAAGTTTCTTTGGCTATCTTTCTGCCAAAATCCTGGTAGCTATCGTCGTAGTGCAACGTACTGAAAGGTTGCAAGAGCAGGCTTGTCTTCCCTATATCTTCTTTATTGGCATACTTTCCAAAGAAAGCATCTAGGCGGCTGCTGAAAGCATCCGGTTCAACCGGCTCAGGAAGCAGCACAAACACATTAAAAGCCGAGTTCCACATACCCCAGTATTCCTCCCCAACCTTTTCTTTCGTTATGTATGAAACTAGCATTTCAAAGTCAAAGTCAGTATTCTGCGGAGGGTTATGCATAATCCCAGTAACTTCTAACTGATAAGAACTGTCTCCATCAATGAAAGTAAAATCCTGGCCCAATGCCTGATCTACCGAGCCAAAGAGCTTATTACTCAATGCCTCCGACAGCACCACTTCATTGGGGCGACGGAGGACGGTTTGAGGGTTACCGGCTTTGAGCGGCACATTCAGGAAAGAAAAGTATTCGTTCTGGGTAAAGGCTACCGGCTCCGGTATAGAAGTCGTTTTTCCATTCAGTTTGACCAGTTGCTTGTTAGTAGTTTCAAGCACCAGCAAACCTTCAATGTCTCCTGCAAAATCCTGTTGAAAAGCTTCAGGCAAAGGCTTAGGAACGGTATTACTGTAATAAGTTTTTCCATCCCGCTCAGAAGAAGAGGTAACCCTATAGATCCGCTCAGCCTTGGGATGAAAAGAGTCAAAGCTCAGTTCATACTGCACGATAAAAAAGATGATGATCGCACTGGCAATGCCTAGCGCTAATCCCAGCACATTAATCAGCGTATTGGATTTGTGCTTCCACAGGTTCCGCAGGGCGATTTTGAAGTAGTTTCTTAGCATAGCTTTGTCAATTAGTAATTAGCAATGAGTAATGTAAAATGCACATTGTTCTCTGTTCATTGTAAGCGTTATTCATTTCTCAGCGAGTCAACTGGGTTTCTTTGGGCGGTTTTCAAAGAGTGAAAGCTCATGGTGAGAAAAGCGATCACCAGCGCTGCCAAGGCTGCCAGTATGAAAAGCAAAAAGTTGATGTCGGTCTTGTAGGCAAAATCCTGTAGCCAGTAGGTCATCAAAGTGTAGGCGATGGGAGCCGCAATCATTGAGGCAATGATCACCAGATACATCACATCACTAAACAGCAGGTAAACGATCTGGGAAATTTTGGCACCCAGTACCTTCCTAATGCCTATTTCTTTAGTCCGCTGCTCGGCAGTATAGGCTGATAGCCCCAATACGCCCAGCGAAGAGATCATCAGGCAGATACCGGATAGGATAGAGATCAAGGCACTTTGACGCTCATCTGCCTGGTATTGCTCGTTGAATTTCTGGTCTAGAAAGGAATACTCAAAGGGATGGGCGGGGTCGTAGGTTGCCCATTTCTCCCGGATATAGTCAATTGTTTGGGATAGGTTTTCCCCTCTGAGGCGGGCATAAAAGTATGATCCGCTGGTTTCGTTATGAGGCACCAAAACTGTCGGTTCTACTGCATTATGTAGCGAGCTAATGTTAAAATCCTGGACAATGCCTATTACGCGACCAGGAACTTCCCGGCGAAAAAACGTCATCTGTTTGTCCAGCGCATCTTCTAGTTTTGCACCTTTTTGTGCCGGTTGGTACCAGCCTAGCGCTTTGGCGGCGGTTTCGTTGATGATAAAATCCCGGCCATTCTCCTCTCCGGTCAGATGTTCGGGAAAATCCCTGCCTGCCAGCAGCGTCATACCCATCGTCTTAATATAGTCTTTGCCTACATTGACAATGTTGAAAGCACGGTTGTCCATCGCCGAATCCGTTTCTACACTGAAAACCTGATTGCTTACGTTCACGCCGGGTATATTGTAAGATACCGTCGTGCCCAGGATGTTGCTGTTAGCTTGCAGTTCGTTACCGATCACCGGAAGCTGTCTTTCTACCAAAGTATCTTGTACCTGCACAATCATCAGATGTTCTTTGTCAAATCCTAGTTCCTTGTCTCTCATAAAGCTGAGTTGGTCCTGCATCATCAAAGTACAGATTACTACCGCTATAGAAATCACAAATTGTAACGTAACCAGCATTTTCCGTAAGCTCAAGCCCGCGCTAGAGGACTTAAAAGCTCCTTTCAGGGATTTGATGGTATGGATAGCAGGCAGATAAAGCGCAGGGTACAAACCTGAAACGATGCCCATGAATAAGGTAATACCCAATACGCCAATAAGTAGTACCGGATTATGAAGCAAGTCTAGTGATAGTTCTTTCTGAATAAGCTGGTTGAAGGGCGTGGCAATCAGGATGACTTCTACTAACCCTAAGGCAATGATCAACGCCACAAACGAGAGGATCAGAGATTCACCCAGAAAAGAGAAGAAGAGCTTTTGCTGCGTGGAACCCAACACTTTTCGTATACCTATTTCTTTGCCCCGGCTGCCCGAACGAGCGGTGGCCATATTCATGTAGTTGATGCAAGCCAGCAGCAGTATGGCCAGACCAATACCTGCAAAAGTATAGATATAGGCAATATTTCCCTGCGGCTCATCGCGCTCTTGCCGGGAATGGAAATGAACGTCTGCCAAGGGTTCTAGGTAGAACCACATTTCGGCATTCACCTGGTCACCAAACGGTTTGATATATTTATCATAGAACGGTGGCAGCTTGGCAAAGAAATTATCCGGCTGGTAGCCTTCGGGAAACAACAAGTAGGTATACACATCCGGGTTCCAAATGGCTTCTGAGTTGAACGAGCCATCCTGATTGGCCTTTCCTCTTGTATCCAGACCGGACAGTAGCCCATCAAACTTGAGGTGGGAGTTGTCCGCCAGGTTTTCCATCACCCCGGTGACTGTATGGGGCTCTTTCTCCTCTCCCAGCCACAAGGTTTTTCCCAGTGCCTCCTGTTCACCAAAGTACTTCTGAGCCAGTTTCTCCGTCAGTACGATGCTGTTTTGCTGTCGCAGCGCGCTGTTCGGATTACCCGCTAGCAAAGGATAGGTGAAGACCTCAAAGACAGTAGAATCCGTCCGCATCAGGTGCCCTTCGTTGTAAGGCTGACTATTTCCTTCTTCCGGCACATTGACCAGCATAGTGCCTGTACCTTCAAATCGGGCAAAAGCCTGAAGCTCCGGGAAATCTTCTTGTAGCAAAGGGGACAGTTGCCGGGCACTGGTGGCAGCGTTCAGGGATATGCCGCCATCCTGTGTTTCAAAGTTGGAGACGATACGGTAAACCTGCTCATGCTTTTGGTGATGCTGGTCGTAGGTAAGGTCATTTTGCAGGTACAGCAGGATGATGAGGCTGACTGCGATTCCGGTGGCCAGTCCAATCACGTTGAGCGTCGCATAAAAACGGTCTTTCCAGAAGATACGCAGGGCAAATTTGAGGTAGTTTTTGAACATTGCTTTCTAATGATAAGTGATGGATGAGGAATGATGCATCTTGAATGTCTTGAATCTAAATTCAACATGCATCACTTATCATTCATTATTGCAAAGTGCCCAACTTTCCCGCCAGAGAGATCAAAAATACACAAAGTGCTGATTATCAAAACATTCATTGATCATAAATCATTATTCATTAAAGTAACTGTATCGTTTTCGTGACACTTAGTGTTCGGTTTTGGAGCGCTTTGTATTGGCTTGAAATCTAGCATATCTTCAACACCATTAAAGCATTGAACCTTTAAGTTTGGATATACCAGATCTAATTTTACCATAGCTTTGGTATAAGTTTTTTATCTTTAAGATATGGCAAATCGTCAAAATACCTCTGACACCCCAGCCCAGCAGATGGTTCAAAAGTTCAGGGAGGAAACCCTGCTACCCTATCTCAAAACCAATTACTTACTGCTTCAAGGACATATTTCTAACACCCAACTCATAGTAGACGCGCTTCAAGGTTTTTGCTGAAGTATGGAGAAATTGAAGCTAATGATGAATGATGGGTGAAATAATTTCATCAATATTGGTTTGTTCCCCACAGCAAGGAACAATGAGGAATCAAATTCATTTTCAAGATACTTGAGTAAGCATGAAGAAAAGGATGAGGTTTTCTTTGGAAAACAGAAAAAAATATCCCCAATTTGGATGTCTGAAATCAACGCTTTTGGTATAAAGTATATAGCAAAAAGAAGGAGAGAAAATGCGCTGGAAACCACTTAGAAAAAGAATAAAGTACGCGGCACTTTATCATTTTATCAGGCTGTTGTTTTGGTTGGCCGATCATTTACCCCGCAAATGGACATTGGCCTTCTACCAGCAACTGGGGCTTTTGTCCTATCGTTTGCTGTTGCCAGTACGTTCACTGATTGCCAAACACCTGGATTATGCCTACGGAAGCAAGATGAGCCGTATCCGATTGCGAGAATTCGTCAAAGAAATGTTCGTCAATATGTCCAAAAACGTAGCAGATGTTTTTATCGCCCGCTCTTTTAGGAAAACAGAGGAGTTAGACAAAATAATGAGCTTTGAAGGCTTAAATTATCTGGAGGAAGCTTATCAAAAAGGGGAAGGCGTCATTGCCCTTACCTGTCATATGGGTGCTTTTGAAATCATTGGCGCAGCATTGGCGTTTCGTTTTCCCACCAATGTAGTAGGCAAAAAACTCCACAATCCCCGGCTGGACCAGTTAGTTCAAAATTCAAGGAGGGGCCACGGCGCCAAAGTGATCTACAGTGGGGAAGGTATGCTGAAGATCGTCAGACTGTTGAAAAAAGGGGAACTGGTAATCATCCTGATTGACCAGGATATTCCTAAAATCAAAGGGGTTTTTGTGGACTTTTACGGAAAACCGGCCTATACACCGATTGGAGCCGCGTGGCTTGCCTTGAATACCCAGGCTAGTGTGGTTCCTATGGCGCTCATCCGCCAAGCCGATGATCGCCACGTGCTTAAAGTGATGCCCCCGCTAGAGGTCAGCAGGACGGGGAATAACGAAACAGACCTTAAAGAAAATACCCAGCGCTTTTCACTTAGCCTGGAACAGCTTATCCGTCAGAACCCTGCCCAGTGGGTATGGATGCATGAGCGGTGGAAAACAAAACCCAAAGATGTAGCCATGCAAGAAGAGCCTCATTTCTAATGCAATTTAATAGCTCACAAAGGGCATTTTTCCGTCGTATTGTTCATCTTCTACCAACTTCAACACAAAGTCAGTCAGGTCTGCCCGGCCTATCTTGGTGCTGGCATTAACCCCTACCCATCACCCATCCTACGCGATAGTC
>JBBSOG010000196.1:0-10318 GCA_038259985.1 Cytophagales bacterium | reverse complement strand
TCTCTCTTGCGTAGGCAATGACTTTGGCTACGATTATGTGTTTTCCCGCTTCATTGAGGGGCTGGGCAATACCGGGGATACCCTCCTGGCGATTAGCACCAGTGGCAACTCTAAAAATGTAGTAGAAGCCGCTAAAATGGCCCGCAAAAAAGGCATGAACATCGTAGCCCTCACCGGAAATGATGGCGGGCAGTTAGGCTCATTAGCAGATGTAGAGATCAGGGTGGCCCACCAGGGATATGCAGACCGCACCCAGGAGATTCACATCAAAGTCATCCATATCTTTATGCTGTTGATTGAGAAGCAAGTCTTATAGATTTACAGCTTATCCTACATGCGCTGGTAAATAAAGGATATGGGTTTGCTCGTCTGCAATAAACCTACTTATTTCAGCAAAAATTTAGGGTAACTCTCATGTTAGCAAAAACTTACGGAAGTGCAGTATATGGCGTAGATGCTTATCTGATTACCATAGAAGTGAGTGTAGGGCAAGGCACAAAGTTTTTTATGGTGGGCTTGCCGGATAGTGCGGTCAAGGAAAGTGAGCAAAGGGTGGAAGCTGCCATTAAGCATGTGGGCTACAGTATGCCGCGCATCAAGACCGTGGTCAATCTCGCCCCGGCGGATATTCGCAAAGAAGGTTCGGCTTATGATTTGCCCATCGCGCTGGGTATTCTCGCTGCCTCCGGCCAGATAGTTGACACCGAATTGGACAAGTATATGATCATGGGAGAATTATCCCTGGATGGTATTCTGAGACCTGTTCGCGGTGCCCTGCCGATGGCGATTGAGGCCAGAAAAAATAACTTCAAGGGCATGATCTTGCCCAAAGAAAATGCCGGTGAAGCTGCGATTGTTAACAAGTTGGATATCATCGGGGTAGAAACCCTGCGTGAAGCGATTGATTTTTTGGAAGGCAAAAATAAGATTGAACCTCAATGGCATGAAACCCGGGATATATTCTACCAGGAATTAGATAATTTTGAGGTGGATTTTGCTGATGTACAGGGGCAGGAAAGTATAAAAAGGGCTTTGGAGATCGCCGCTGCTGGTTCGCATAATGTCATCATGGTAGGCCCTCCAGGTTCGGGGAAGACCATGCTGGCACGTAGGTTGCCCACTATTTTACCGCCCCTTTCCTTGAGTGAGGCGTTAGAGACCACCAAAATCCATTCGGTCGCCGGAAAGCTACCTTCTCATTCTTCACTGATTGCACAGCGCCCTTTTTGCGCCCCCCACCATACTATTAGCGATGCTGCATTGGTAGGTGGAGGCAATATCCCTCAGCCGGGTCAAATTTCCCTGGCCCATAATGGTATCCTTTTTCTGGACGAACTACCGGAATTTAAAAGATCTGTGCTGGAAGTAATGCGTCAGCCCCTGGAAGAACGGGCGGTTACGATTGCCCGCGCCAAGGGCACCGTTGCTTTCCCGGCTAACTTTATGTTGATTGCCAGCATGAACCCCAGTCCTTCCGGTGAGTTTTACGACCCGGGTAGTAGCCATCCTGATTCCCCGACTGCCGTGCAGCGTTATCTCAGCAAAATCAGTGGACCATTGTTAGACCGTATCGACATCCATATAGAAGTTAACCCGGTATCTTTTGATGAGATGACCGCCGGGCGTGAGCAAGAAAAGAGCGCCAAAATTCGGGAAAGGGTCATCGCTGCGCGGAAAATGCAGCAGGAAAGATTTGAGGAAATCAGAAAAGACGGTAAAATTTCGGAGCAAGTGTATTCTAATGCCATGATGCCATCCCAGTTGGTCAAAGAAGTTTGCCAAATCAACCAGGCAGGCAAAACCCTCTTAAAAACAGCTATGGAAAGGCTTAACTTGTCAGCCCGCGCCTACGATCGCATCCTGAAGGTATCCCGTACCATTGCTGACCTCGCTGCTTCGGAAAACATAGAAATTGAGCACTTAGCAGAGGCCATCCAGTTTCGTAGCCTGGATCGGGAAGGCTGGTTTGGGCACTAGACTTAGAGGTTAGTACGAATATTCCAAAATGGAGGTGATATAGTTGAGTGGACGACTATTACCTCTTTTGATAAAATATTTATAGTAAACTTACTTCGTATTTTACCTCTCATCATTAGACTGGACATTTTTATTTTACGGAGGTTAACCAATCAATGATAATTTTTTGAGGGAAGCTTTATTATAAACACTAGGTTGAAATATAATAAACGTAGTATTGAATAGTATTTTTTAATTGGTAGACTTCTGCATCATTTTTATGTCTACCTTCTGTGCTAGTATCGTAACTTTTCATCAACGATTTATAAGTTATTGAGAGAAGGTCTGCTTTGAATTAATGTTCATTTTTCTCCATCGGGTATGTTCATTTCTTTGCAAAAAAAGCGAAAACCTACTTAAAAATATGGTTGATAAACTAATTGATAAAAATTTATCAGAAAAAATTCATGAAAATTGCTTATATTCCATTTACTGTGGCGGTGAAATGGCACATTTTGATAGCAGAAGAGGAAAATCTAACTAAAGATTATATTCAAAATTGACTATTCGCCGGTTGTATTCACTTTAAAGATTACTGTCATGAAAACACCATACGAAAGTCGTTTCAAATTTGGATTAGACACCTTCATATTTGGTAAGGCCAAGAAAAAATCCCGTCCGTTTTACTGGATGTTGTTTGTGGTATATTTCTTCTTAGCCGTGCTGGCGCAGTGGATATTTAACGCATAAGCTCCTGGACAGTGATCCAACTCATCAGACTCACCCCGGTTTCCAAGGCATCTTCATCTACGTCAAAGGTAGGCGTATGTACTGATGAGGTGATGCCTCGGGCTTCATTGCCAGTTCCCAGCCGATAAAAACAGGCATCGGCAACCTGGGTGTAATAAGAAAAATCCTCAGCAGCCATCCAAAGGTCAAGGTCTACCACGTTTTCTTTTCCTAACAAGTCAATGGCGTAGCTACGAGCCCTTTGGGTGAGTTCTGGGCTATTTTTGAGAAAGGGATAGCCTCTCCTGATCTCAAATTCACACGCGCCTCCCATGCCTTCCGCCAGACTTTCAGCAATCGCCTTCATTCGGTGATGCGCCTTTTCACGCCACGCTTCGTCCATCGTGCGGAAGGTGCCTTCTATTTTTACCTCATTAGGAATAATATTGGTAGCCCCATCAGCGATAATTCTACCAAAGGAAAGTACAGTGGGCATTTTTGGGCTGGCGTGTCTGCTCACGATCTGCTGTAGCGCCACAATAATGTGAGCAGTGATTAATATCGGGTCAATGTTCTTCTCAGGCATAGCGGCATGTCCGCCTTTACCTGTAACGGTAATGTAAATTTCATCGGCGCTGGCCATATACATACCTTCGCGAAAACCCACTTTCCCGGCGGGGAGATGGGGTAGCACGTGTTGCCCTAAAATATGATCAGGTCGGGGAGACTCCAATGCCCCTGCTTTGATCATCAGGGAAGCTCCGCCTGGAATTTTCTCCTCACCCGGCTGAAATATCAATTTGACACTTCCTTCAAAATGATCCTTTAACTGACTCAGTACATAAGCAGTACCTAATAAAGAAGAAGTATGCACATCATGCCCGCAGGCGTGCATCACGCCCGGCGCAGTAGATTTGTAGGGAACCTCATTGGCTTCCTGTATAGGCAGGGCATCCATATCAGCCCGGAGGGCAACGACCTTTTTTTGGGGATTTTTTCCTTCAATAAGTGCCACTAATCCAGTGTCAGCGACTCCTTCCGTGGGTGTAATTCCAAATGATTTGAGCTTTTCGGCTACGTATTTCGCAGTTTGGTATTCTTGAAAAGAAAGCTCAGGATGGGCATGAAGATGTCTGCGGATATCAATAATTTTAGAGGCATTTGCTTGCGACAGGGATTTGATCTTTTCTTTAAGGCTCATATGGACTCAGAGTACTTTAGGATTAATCTTCTTTATTGACAGGAAAGCGTTCAGGGACAATTAATACCACCGAAAAATTGCCTTTAAGTTTAGAATATGCCGTCTGGGCTTCTATCCGGTCAGTGTATTCCCCTACTTTGACTTTGTAATTGGGTGGGTCAAATGTAATACTAGGATTGGTGTCGGGCAGTAAACTGTAAACAGTATTCTTGGCTTCATTGGCCTTTTCCCGACTACTCCCGGTGTACACTTGAACAGTATAACCCTGGTACACATTGTTTTCAGCATTGCGCTCGCTTACCTTTTCCATAAAATCGTCTAGTGGCTTGTTCACATCATATTGGGTATTGATGGTAGCAGTGACATTGACGGTTTCAGGTTTAGGGCGCGTGTTTTTGTCCTGGCCGGGAACAGCCATCGTGCTTTTTAGGGAATCAGTATAGCTAATGCGGTTTTGTTCAATGTTTTCGTTGTAAGTAGATTCGCTTTGGGTACCTATGGTTTTGGATGGAGAGCAGGCATAAAATGTCACCACCAAAGTAGCAATAGAAAAAAGGGAAATAGAAAATCGTTTCATGCTGGAATATGCTTTAATATATTTAGTCAAAACAAAAATATAACTTATTGTTTATGCTTGCTGTCTTTTTTTGATTTTACGCATTTTTCGTGGCCCAAACCAGAGCCATAAACCCGAAGCCATCAGCAAAAGTAAGCTTATCCCCAATATATTCATGAAAAAAAGCTTAAACAAATCGCTGATTATAGACCCATCATGCACTTGCTCAATCCAATCGGAATGGCGTCGTGCAATAGATAAAATTTCCCCACTGTAGCCATCTAACTGCACTTCCCAGTAACCTTGCTCAAAGTTTACTTTGACAATTCCTTTTGCCGGACGTACATCCATACGGTCAATGCTGACTTTTTCTAGTTGGGTATGGGCTAATAGTGCTGTCTCTGCATTTTCCGCAATGCTTTCAATAGATAACCATTCCGATGCTTCGTTTAGTGAGCTTTTTTGGGTTGGAGGCTGCAACAAGGCTACGTCTTTTTTCCAGGCAAGCAGTATTCCGGTCAGGCTGCTGAGAAAAATGAATAGAGCCGTACTGACCCCTATCCAACGATGCCACCGACGATATTTCCGCAAACTGGCCGCTATTTGATGTAGGTTAAAGAATCTCATAGGCAGATATAAAGCTCAAAATATGAACAAATCGGTGATTATCACCACGATAGGACAGCCATTTTTTGATTACTAAGCACTGCCAGTTCTATCATCTCAATGCTATCTAATGCGTCATTGGCACTTACTACAGGAGGCCGCTCTCGTACTATAGACTCATAAATATCTTCGTAGTAAGACTGATAACTTCCGGCCAGCGTCTTTACCTTGCCATGGATATGCAAACCATTAAGTTCAGTATTGAGTTGCCCCCATTGTTCCATCGGTTCTTTTCCCCATTCAGGAGAAGCCAGATTTTTGGCGGTGATAGGCGTAAGGCCCTGAACGTCCAGGCCATATTTTACATACGATCCTACTGTACCATGCAAAATAAACCTGGGCTGCAATTCCCTTACCAGATTACCCGCTTTAAGCCTCACCTTGAGTTGGTCGTAGTATAAAACAATATCAAAGTAATCGTCTACCAAGCTATCTTCCCTTTGCTTGCGGATGTCAGCAAATATACGTTTTGGGCGACCGAACAATTGAAGTGCCTGGTCAATTAGATGAGGTCCCAGATCATAAAGTACACCGGCGCCAGGCACATCTTGTTCCCGCCAGTAATTTTCCCGCTGGTCGTGGATAAAGCGGTCATAGCGGGATTCAAACTCTACCAACGTGCCTAACACACCAGATGAAATTACTTTTTGTACAGTTTTGAAATCGCCATCCCAACGACGGTTGTGAAATACGCTGAGCAACTTATCTTCAGTTTGCGCTATTTGCAAAAGCATTTTCGCTTCCATCGTACTGACGGTGAAGGGCTTTTCCAAAACGGCATGCTTGCCGGCTTCCAAGGCAGCTTTGGCCTGGGCAAAGTGAAACTGATTGGGGGTGGTGATGACTACCAAATCAATAGATTTGTCGGCTAATAATTCCTCCATATTGCTCACTGAGCGGACACCAGGATAATCTTTCTCAGCCTGCTTATGGTGTCTTTCTAATACTTTTACGATCTCAAAACCCGGCAGGGCGTGCAAAAGAGGGGCATGATATTTTTTCGCAATGTGGCCATAAGCCACAATACCTACTTTCAGGATGGGTTGGGACATACTATTTTTGTACTCTAGAAGTAAGAACAGTCAAAATGAAAGGCGAAGATACATGATTAATTCTGCCCGTTAATTTTGTTTTTTACCGAACTGCTTTCGCAAAGCTTGTACAAATTTTCAAAAGAATAATCCTCCCATTTATCAAGTTGATCTTCAATGTAGTTTACCCATCTGGCTTGCGCCTTGGTGTTTAGTCCATATAAAGTCTCCTGATCTTACAAGTCCTGATAATGATTGCTAATTTGAAACATGCTATCCCTCATCGTTAGGTATTGATCAAGCTGATAATCTTCTTCTTGAGATAAATTCAGCAATGCTTCCCTTAATTGCCGGGCGTATAGTTCCGCTATATCAAAGTGTATACGCTCATGTTTGAGAAGGTAAGTATTGATGGTATCCAACGTATAAGAGTATTTCTTTCTCACGGCTACCAGTACATTCATACAGGAGTCAGGATGCCATATGCTGGGCACATAAAAGTAAACTAATGAAGTCAGTGCTTTTGCCTGAAGGCCATGAGGTAGAGAAGAATCAATAGCGTTTGAAATGTTGTAATCCTGCCATTTTAGCGTATCACTCCTACTCCAGGGTTTATATTTGTCGGCGTCTAGTTTCTGGCAAAATCCGCTTACACTACATGCAATTGTGATGAAAAAGGTAAAACAGAAACCCTTCATTATGAAGAACATGTACAATTATTCTTAATGCTAAAAGTGAGTAAGCATCATAAAATAAGTATCCACCCTAATTTTTCCAAACTAACTTTATCACGACAAGAAAATTATTGATCAACAATTGGATTGGCGGCAAATGATTTGAGATTTTTGACCTTTTAAACTAAAAAAGCAACTTCCTCTGATGGAAATTGCTTACAAATAAATCTAAGGCAAAGAAAATCAACTTAGCAGAGAATCTACTTTTCTATTCTTCATTACCATGTCCATTACTATGCTGAAGCACCATCTCAGAGAGTTTCTCTCCTCCTTTGATGCCAAAATCCAGCGTACGAATAGGGAAAGGAATCATGATATCGTTTTCATTATAGGCTGCCTGTATCGCCATTACTCCGTCGCTCAACGCTTGCAAATAATCGGGTTGCTTAGGCGATTTAGCCCAAAATCTGACGGAAAAATTAATGGAACTGTCCCCAAATTCTTTGAAAAAGAGAGTCACGTCCCGGCTTTTATCAATGCTATCTATCGCTGAAACGGCATCTAGGGTAATTTTCTTGACTTTTGCCAAGTCGTCTCCATAGGATACACCCACTGCTAGATCTACCCTTCTTTCATTGGTACGGGTGTAGTTGATGACAACATTCTGAAAAAGGTTCTTATTGGGAATCAAAGCCTCCAGTCCCTGAAATGTTTTGATGGTAGTGATCCGCAAATCTATATCGGTTACTATACCCATATTACCGTCACTTTCAATAATATCCCCTATTTTAAAGGGCTGCCGAAAAGCAATGAGGATACCGGAGATGAAGTTGGCTGCAATGTCCTGAAAAGCGAAACCAAGCGCCAAACCTAATATACCTACACCCGCTAAGAGAGTTCCTACGACGGTAGTCAAATCTAATATACCTAAGGCAATAAAAACCCCGGCGGCGGTTAGACCGATAGATACAATATTGGCGAAGAGATTGTTGACTGCATGGTTATTTGAAAACCTTTCAGTTAAATTCTTTACGCCCTTTCTGGCAAGTCTGGCAATGACATAAAAAAGGATGATTATAACTATTGCTACGACCAGGTTGGGTACCATAGCAATAAAATCGTTTACCCATCCCTCTACTTTGTCAGTGACAAGCTTGAGGGGGTTCTTCACATCAAATTTCATTGGAGATATTTTGGGAAAAGAAAAAGAGAAGAGTTTATAGTAAACCCCTCTCTTTAGCACTTAACTTTTACATTAGAAACTAACGTATTTCTTTTTCTTTTTGGCCTGCTTGATTGACTTCTGACTTCTGGAAGAATAATCTGAAATCAACTCACTTACTGTGTCAAGCAAAGTGTAAATGCCTTCGTTGATTGTTTTCTCTACATCAGATTTCAAGCGATTTCCATCCTTGCCAAATCTTTTTTTAGCCCTGGATTTAGTGCTACTATCCTGTGAAAAAATAAAACTAGCTGCAATTCCCGCAGCTGCAACAGTTAAAAGTCCGGTTAAGAGTCTCATCTTAAAAAATTTTGGTTAAACATTAATAATTACTAAAATACATACGGAAGACCCTAAAATCAGTTGAATATTGCTTTTTGTGCATTCAAAAAATTAATCTTCATATATATGTACTAATTTCAGCTTGATTTGTTATTAAATACATTAATTTAACTCAATTCGTGTTTTTTTGTTAATGAATTTTTGCAAAGATAACCAGCCAATTGTTGTCACTTCCTTCAAATCCCTTATTCAAGTTCTACCACTAAATCATCCTGCTCCACCATCTCGCCCGCTTCCAGGTAGATTTTTTTGAGTTTCCCCGCCCGGGGCGCAGATATGGTAGATTCCATTTTCATAGCTTCAATCACAAATAAAGGCGTGCCTTCTTCTACTTCCTGTCCAACTTCAGCCATTATAGAAGATAAACGCCCTTGCAATGGTGCCCCTACTTCAGTTTCGCTGTCTTTCCCTGCCTTACGATTTTGTACAATTTTAACCTGGTAGCTATTATCTTTGACCCTTACCCTACGAGACTGGCCGTTTAGCTCAAAGGTGACGTTGCGGTAGCCTTCTTCATCCGGCTCAGAGATGAAAAGCAGCTTGATCATAATGACCTTGCCTTCTCCGATTTTTACCAGGATCTCTTCCCCGTACTTAAGCCCGTAGAAAAAGGCGGGGGTAGGCAAAGACGACATATCCCCATACACTTTCAGGTTGTTGTAGAAATCCTCATATACTTTGGGGTAAAGTTTGTAGGAAAGAAAATCCAGAACCGTACGGTCGGTATCAAAGCGTTGCTGAAATTCTTTGAAATCATGGTCAAAATCAATGGGTTCCAGATGTTCATTGGGTCGTTCTGTGTACGGTTTTTCACCTTTGAGAATGACTTGCTGCACATCTTTGGGAAAGCCACCGTAGGGCTGGCCCAAGTCACCTTTGAATAAGCTGATGACTGATTCAGGAAAAGAGAGGTTTTTATTGTCTTTCAGAATATCATCAACGCTCAGATTATTGGACGCCATAAATATCGCCATATCTCCTACTACTTTGGACGAAGGCGTTACTTTTACCAAATCCCCAAATAGCTTATTGACCGTGGCATAATTCTTTTTGATGGTCTCAAATTTATGTTCCAATCCCATCGCGATCGCCTGCGGACGAAGGTTGGAATATTGACCTCCGGGAATTTCATGATCGTACACTTCCGCCGTACCGGACTTCAAGCCTGACTCAAAGGGATAGTAGTATTCGCGCACTGCTTCCCAATAGACAGAATATTCGTTGAGGGATTGCAGGTCAACAGGCTGTTCCCTTTCGTGCCCTTGCATCATAGCTACTATGGAATTGAAATTAGGCTGTGAAGTTAAGCCTGACATCGCACCTATTGCTACATCTACCACATCTACGCCTGCCTCAATCGCTTTGACATAAGTAGCAGGCTGTATGGAGGAAGTATCGTGGGTATGCAAATGAATGGGTATATCAATGGCTTGTTTCAACTCCCGAACGAGAAGTTCAGCCGCATAAGGTTTAAGCAAACCAGCCATATCTTTGATCGCTAATATGTGCGCCCCTTCATCCTCCAGTTGTTTCGCCAGATCCAGATAGTATTGCAATGTGTACTTTTTGTTGTCAGGCGACATTAGGTCTCCGGTATAGCAGATGGCTGCTTCGGCAAGTGAATCTGTGCGTTCCCGGATCGCACGGATACTGGTTTTCATAGCGGTGACCCAGTTCAGTGAGTCAAATACCCGGAAAATGTCTATACCGTTTTCCGCAGCTTTCTCAATAAATTTCTCAATCAGGTTATCAGGATAGGCTTTATAACCCACCGCATTGGAGCCACGCAGTAGCATTTGTAGCAATATATTGGGCACGGCCTCTCGGATTTGTTTCAGGCGTACCCAGGGATCTTCATGTAGAAAACGCATCGTTACATCAAAGGTAGCCCCACCCCAGACTTCCATAGAAAATACCTGGGGGTGATGCTTGGCAAAGCTT
>JBBSOG010000195.1:0-10343 GCA_038259985.1 Cytophagales bacterium | reverse complement strand
TTCACTCTCTGTAAATTATGGTGTTTATGTTTGGTCTTATAATAAACATCCCCTTCCAGATAATCCGTCAAAAAGCGTAGTCCCATAATGAAGGTCATGTAATGGGAAGAAAATGCCATGTGTTCAAGTTCCAGATCGGTGAGCAATGAGTAAGTCTCCTGCAAATATCCCCGGGTAAAAGCTTCAAAATAATCCATGTTGATCTCTACTTGCCCCGGGTCTTTCTCATCTTCTTCTGCCGTGTTTATGATGGTGCGCACCGAATCGCCGAAGTCATACCAGGCTGCACCCGGCATCACCGTATCCAGGTCAATGATGCAGATCGCCCGCTGTGTATCTTGATCCAGCAGGACATTATTGAACTTAGTATCATTGTGGGTAATCCTGATGGGTACATCTCCCCTGCTTACATGCGCGTACAAATCCAGCATGGATTGTTTCTTATCGATCGCAAATGCGATTTGCTCACTCACCGAAGCCTTTCTTCCCACCGCGTCCCGCTCCAGGGCTTTAGCAAAATTCCTGAACCTGAACGCCATATTATGGAAGTCAGGGATGGTAGTAGTCAGTTTACTTACGGGCATATCCCTAAGCAAAAGCTGAAATTTCCCGAATGCGTATCCTGCTTCAAAAGCCTGGTCTTCAGACTGTACGGTATCGTAGGTGATACTATTGGGAATAAAGGTCTGCATACGCCAGTAGTTTCCCGTTTCGTCCATATAAAAAAGCTCACCATCCAGCGTGGGAATGATGCTTACAGTAGTGAACTGTCCGTCTTTGGTTTCACTCAGCTTGTGCCGGAGGTGGGTTGTGACCAGATGCATGTTTTGCATCAATCCTTTTACATCCCTGAAGACTTCATGATTGATTCGCTGTAAAAGGTATTTACCCTTTCCAGGAGCTTCAGAATGTATGACACTAACAAGAAAAGTATCATTGATATGGCCTGAGCCAAAGGTTTGGTAAGAATGATTGCCCTCGCCTATGTGAAATTTCCGGATGATATTCTCTATAGAATCTGTACTCAATGGGCGCATAGCAGGCTAAATTCAGGCAGGTTTACTATTTTTTGTTTCCCAAAGTTGTTCAGGGTACACTCCGGCATTGACCAATGCATTTAGTTTTTGTTGCGCTATCGCTTTATCCTCCGGATAAGTTACGCCAAACCACTTGTCATCCGTTTCAAGCACCTTCACTTTGGCTTGCCCGCTGGTAATGATCTCATTGACTACCGATGGCAAATAAAATTCGTTCTTAAGCTGCTGGGAATTCTCACGCATAAAGGCTTTAAAAGAGGCTTCAAACTGAGTGAACACCTGGGGCGTGAAGCCCATCAGGTTCATAGAGCCGATCTCATTTCCGGTCAGTTCTACTTCCTGATCATCTTCCTGGTAAACAATTTTTCCATCTGCTTTCCTGGAGATGTGTGTCCTTTCGGTGACGCTGCTCAAATATCCTTCCTCGTCCACTTCACAGATTCCCCGGGAAACATAGCCGTGTTCGGATAAGGTGTTGCTAAGTTGATAACCCACCAACGCATGTTCTTCATGATCAAGTTGGGAAAGAAAATCTGCCATCAATTGAAAAGCTTGTTGTCCATAATAATCATCGGCATTGATCACGGCAAAAGGTTCTTTAACTTTATGGGCAGCTACCAACACCGCATGGCCGGTACCCCAGGGCTTCTGGCGTTCAGCGGGCACTTTAACTCCCTGGGGAACACGGTTCAGCTCCTGCAAAACATAGTCTATGGCAATCTTATCAGAGAATTTGCCGTAAAATATTTCCTTAAAATCTGCTTCTATAGATTCACGAATGACAAATATAACCTTGCCAAAACCCGCCCTAATAGCGTCGTAGATGGAATAATCTATGATCGTTTCGCCAGAAGGCCCAAACTGGTCAATCTGTTTGAGGCTGCCGTAGCGGCTTCCCATGCCCGCTGCCATCACCAATAATGTAGGTTTACCCATGTGTTAATTGTTATCTCTGCTGTCTGAAATTCAAGTTTAGTAAATATGCTGCTAAGCAACAATGAATACGCAATATGCACTTACAATTTGCCTACTTTCCCTGCTTCCAGTGCTGCAATTTCAAATTTTTCAATTTCAGGGGTAATATGTTCCTGTTCAAAAATCGCCTTGGCCCTTTGTATAAGTTCAGGATGCTGCTCAGCTACATTATTGGTCTCCTGCGGGTCAGTGACCAAGTTATATAATTCTAGGGTAGGCTCTTCATTCATGTTTCTCTGGATAAATTTCCAATCGCCCATGCGGATAGCAAGCTGCCCGCCGTAAGCAGGAAATTCCCAGTATAAAAACCCGTGTGCTTGCTGTGTTTCTTCCCCTTTCAGGGCTGGTAAAAAACTGATACCATCCATATTTTCAGGCGCTTCAATGTCTGCTACCTCACACAAGGTGGGCATGACATCATAAAATGCGGAGATATGGTCTGAAGTAGTACCCGCCTTGATTTGTGCCGGCCAGCTGGCGATCATCGGCACCCGGATGCCACCTTCGTACACAAAACCTTTGCCCCTACCCTGTTCACTGGCAAAAGGCCCGCCACTATCAAACCAAACAGATTCCGTTCCCCCGTTAAAAGAAGGCCCATTGTCGGAGGTGAAGATGATCAGGGTATTTTCGTATTCACCCAGGTCTTTCAACTGCTGCACCAGCTTACCTACGTTCTCGTCCAGGTAAGAAACCATCGCGGCATAGGCGGCTTTGGGATGCTGATGTGGATAGTATGATCTTTCACCCAGATAAGGTTCTTCTTCGCCAAACTTTTCTACATAGTGCTCTACCCATCGTTGAGGTGCCTGCAAAGGCATGTGAGGAATCGGACTTGCCCAGTAAAAGAAGAAGGGCTCATCCTGATGCTGGTCTACAAATTGCGTAATCTGCTCAAACATCAGTTCGGGCGCATATTCGTTGAGGCTAAACTTGGCATAAGCGGCGGGATCGTTGGGATCGGCACCTTCCGCTAAGCCTGTACTGGGTGGTACAGTATCATTGTCAAGATGTACGCGGTGTTCATTTTGATAGAGGTGCAAGGGATAATAGGTATGCGCTTGCCGCTGGCAGTTGTAGCCGTAGAAGAAATCAAAACCTTTGGTCGTGGGTAATGAGGAAGTGTTAGGCGCACCCAGGCCCCATTTCCCCGTCATTCCGGTGGCATAACCTGCATCTTGGAGCAAGCTGGCTATCGTAACCGTGCTATCCGGTAAGGGCCGTTGACCTTCCAAGGTAGAATCATTGAACATGGCTACATAATCCCAAACTTCTCCCCTCTCGGCCCACTCATCATTGCCACGAATGTAGGCATGCCCCATGTGTTTTCCGGTGAGCAGTACGCAGCGAGAAGGTGCACAGACCGGGGCACCGGCATAATGCTGGGTGAAGCGCATACCGTTTTTGGCTAAAGCGTCAATGTTGGGCGTTTCTATTTTCTGCTGACCATACACGCCCAAGTCACCGTAACCCAGGTCATCCGCCAGTATATAAATGATATTAGGTTTCTCAGTGGGTACAGCTTCTTGTTTCTGCTCAGGCTGACAGCGATAGAAACATAGCGCAGTCATGGAGATTAACAAGCCATTGATCAGGATAGCATTTTTCATATACATATTAAGGAATAGATGGGAGGTCAAAATAAACGCTTCATTGATCTGATCAAAATCTAATGGGAAACCTCACCCGTTTTGCATAAGCTTTATTTTGTTTACTTACCAAAAAATCCACCGCTTCCTGAAGTTTAATAAAGAGCAGATTAACACGCCCATACGCTAATGATTAGGTGTTGCTCATCGCAAAATCAGGCTTACGGGTCAACCATCTGCCTCGGGTAAAGTCGGGGAACTCTATGGTCTCACCTCCCAGGGCAATAGACTCTTCCGAAAGCGGGGTGATTGCACTCCATGCGGCGGCATCATAAGCATCAATGGGAGCAGGTTCCCCGTTTTTGACCGCTTCTACAAAGGCATGGATCAGGAAGAAATCCATACCTCCATGTCCTGCCCCGGTAGCTTCTTCACCATATTTTTTCCAGAGAGGATGATCATATTTCTCCATAAATTCTGTGTCTTTATGCCATTCGTGAGGAGGGGTCACCCCTTCAATCATCAGGGAATCGTTCAGGTCCATCCAGATACCTTCGGTACCCTGCACCCTGAAACCCAGCGAGTAAGGACGCGGTGAATTGGTATCGTGCTTGACGATAATGGTTTCTTCGTTGACTGTCTTAATTAATGAAGTCACGATATCCCCCAGTTTGAATTTCACATCCGCGTTTGGATGATCTTCACCTCCATTGTCCACAATATATTTATGCAAGCCACGGGTTTTGGATGCTACCGAGGTAATGGTACTAAAGCGGTTTCCCCGGTTAATATTCAGCATTTCGGCAACCGGTCCGATACCGTGGGTTGGGTAAATATCCCCGTTGCGATGTACGGAATGATTAGTACGCCATTTGGCTTCGGAAAAACCATTCTCACCAAATTCTACACCTACGCCATTTCCCGGCTTGCCGTCATTGAATTTTATGTTTCGTAGATCGTGCTGATAACCACATTCTAAATGGATAAGCTCACCAAATAACCCTTCGCGTACCATATTTAGCACTGCCATTACATCCCGACGATAGCAGACATTTTCCAGGATCATGAGTGGGGATTTGGTTTCTTCATGGACATTGACCAGGTCCCAACATTCTTCTAATGTGTTGGCGGCTGAAACTTCAACTCCGGTAAACTTCCCGGCTTTCATAGAGGCAACTGCCATGCGGGTATGCCATAGCCAGGGAGTAGCGATGATCACCGCGTCCAGATCATCCCGTTCCAGCATGCGCAGGTAATCATTTTCACCATCAGTATAGGTTTCTACGTTGGTGTAACCTGATTCTTTGAGCAGCTTTTGCGCTTCCTGGATAGATGCCGGATCAATATCGCAAATGGCTTTAATATTGACATCCGGGCGGGCACCTGCTACCCGGAGGTGGTTCCTCCCGCGCATGCCTACGCCTATAAATCCTAAGTTGACTTTGCGATCATCTTTTCCCCATACAATAGCAGGTGCAGAAAGCAGGGAAAGTCCGATGCCGGAGGCTATGGAGCTTTTGACAAAATTTCTGCGGTTGATGTAGTTCATAATGTGGTCGTAAAAAGGTTTTTACTATGGCTCTCAAGTTGACTTTTTATTCTCAAAACAGGGGGTTTGTTTTTCCTCCATCCTGGGATTGTTGGGTTAAAATAAGCCATTATTTGATTAAATTATATGAAAACCGGGCATATTAGAGATCATCCGAATTTTCAGTTTGGAACAAATAAAGACAATTTGCTTTTTGAAAACACTTTTTTGACAACTCTAAGTTTATCTCTTCAATAGACATTATTCCGATTTTTTACTGGCTACAACAACAAAAGAAATAAAAAAAGCCGTTTAGTCATCCCGTCAGGGATCTTTGCCCCTCCGTGGTGGCCCTCAAGAAAGTCAGCTTATCGGCCACTGTGGAGCAGCTGCTTGGCAAAGATTCCTCGCTACGCTACGGAATGACACTGAGGATAGTGCAACGTTTTCTTTTCTAAGTCTCTTAAAAATAAATCAGAATAATGTCTAATAAAAACCTCATATTCTTAATTCCTAAACCAGCTTCACGGTCATTGTGCCCTCTTTTTTCGGATGCGGTTTTATTCCTCGGATGGTTTTTTCTTTGCCGGTTTCCGGTTCACTTATTTTCACTGTATAATTCCCTTGAGAAAAGACGTGGGGATGGAATTGGTTTCCCTTGATCCGCAGCATATATTCAGTCTCTCCATCTTGCTCATTAATCACTTCAATGAGCGGGTTTTTAACCCCTTCTATCTGAAGTTCATCCAGATAGGCTACAGGTTTACGGCTGTAATTATCCTGTTGCATCACGGTAATCGGCCATCCTTTGTACTGTCCTTCAGGCTCTTTTTCCGGGTCAACAAACCTTGGCCAGCACTCAATTTTCATGGTCCGGGCTGCTTTGTCAAAGGTCACGATGCCATAGCCGGTAGCCCGGTCATAGATGATGGCTGGTTTTCTGTCGGTTTGTCGGGGATTAGCGACGGCATGCACCGTCATCTTATTGCCAAAACCATCCTGAAAATCACCTGTGTATGCGGGCTGATTAGGTAAAGGTTGATGATTTTGCCCGACCGCAGGCCACCAACGCCGGGGAAAAATATTGTTTAATGCAGGCCCGGCAAATGCATACCCTGAGTCACCAAATTCATCTACGCCATAATGTACAGTGCTGGCAATATGCTGGTCTCCGGCAATATGCAAAGCAAAGCATTTTCGGATAATTTTTAAGGCTTCGTCCCTTCCTTTCTGTGGCCAGCCGTTAGAATCCATATCGGTAGTGGGGGCATCTCCTTCTACATATTCCCCCAATTCAGGAATAGGAAGCTTAGGCACGATACTGTCAATGATACTACCCTTGGGGAGCGTGGCTACCGTGCAAAAGTTAGTTTGCGACAATACCGCTTTCATCTCTATGCCATCATCCCAGCGGGTGCTCCAGTCTTTGAGGAAAGTGAGTTGGCGTTCTCCCAGCAAATCAGCTTTAATATCATAATGGGCTTTGATATCAAATTTCGGGTTTTGGATAAAGCCGTTGGTGACCTGGGCTTCCTCAGGCAGCACATTTTTAGGCGCAGATTTGAATTTACGGTCTTCCAGAATAGCCATACTTATGCCGGCATAATTCCAATCAGTATAGTATACCCCTATCCCCTGCTTGACCGGTGTAGGATCATAAGGATCGGGTAAATGTCCGGTTTGGGTGCGCTGCACCATATTGACCCACTGTGGTGGCATTTTGTAGCCCCCTTGGTCTTGCGCTACATAAGTCCATCCTTCATCAGTGGGCGCGTGTTTGCCTCCTTCACCCCACACGTTGCCGTGGTACACGTCATGGTCATCAGGAATGCAAGCGGAAGGAATATTCCTGAAAATATCCCGGTACGACCAACCGAACATATACCATTTGCGGAGATAGTCCAGGCTGGCTTTATCCAATGGACTGGTTTGGATACCAAAGCCACCGGTACTTTCATAGAACTGATCGCCCAGAAAAACTGCTATATCAGGCTGGTGTTTATTCACGTGCAGGGGCACTTCGTTGTCAGGAAAACCGAAGTCACCATTGCAACTGAATACCGCCATTTTTAGCTGATCAGCCTCAGTAGGTTCTTGGGCAATTGTCCCTTCATAATGATAAGTCTGTTCACCTTCTTTCAGAGGTAGTTTAAGTTGTACCCGATACGGGACGGCCTCTTTGCGTTTCCAGCCTTTAATTCTAAACTGCGCAGTCCGTCCCATCGCATCTATTGGGCTTTCCTGTAAGGTTTTCCACTGTTTATTTTCTTGTATTTGCAAGCTGGCCTGATACCCGGAAATAGTATCTATGGGGGCCATTTGGGCACTGATTTTCAGGATGTTATTGTGGAGGGTATACTGGGCAAAACAGATCGGTCCGAAGGCCTGATCTTGCTGATAGTTGATTTTGGACCCAGTGATTTCCCATTGCGCAAAGGCTACCGAGGGCTGATCGCTTTTCTCTCCAGTATCCACAAAATGAGAGACAAGGGCGAGGTTACCTATCATTGCTTCGCTGGCTATTTCCAGCGCTACGATCTCAGCCAATATATTCTCTCCTTTGCTGTCTTTAGCCGATAGTTTGAGTTGATAAGCACCATTTTCAGGCGTTGCTTCCAGCCTGAGGCGGATCACTTGCCTGATATCTATTTTCTTTGCCCCTTTCTCGTCGCCAATAAATAAATAACCTTCCGTGGTAATCCCAACATCCAGCCCTTCTCCGAATATCGCTGCGGAGCGATAATCCTCAAACTTACCTTTGGCCCCCAGCCTGAAACCAGTATAGTTTTTTGCGGAGGTATTGGTGTTTAATATTTCCAGGTCTACAGCACTTTCAATCGCAGCTTCCTGATTACTAAGTTGGCAAGTTAGGCTATGGAGTGTCCGGTTTTTGTCACTGACATTGCAGATCACTTTTCCATTTCTGAGTTGCCAGTCCTGCAGCCGGTTTCCCCAATACTCAGGGCCCACCCATTCCATATCCGGCCAATTCTGCCAGTTGCTTTTAAAATTGGCTTTTTGGTCAGATAAAGTTTGTGCCGGTGGTAAATTTGAGGCTTGTTTGTCAAGGAAAATTTTAGGGGTGACCGTGCTTATAGCTATCGCTTTAACTGCATCTCTTCTGTGCATCGTTGAGGTTGTTTAGGTTAAATGTTAAGGCTTTTTGTTTACATTTTAATAAAAGGTAAGCTTAATCATCAATTGGATATCCTAGATTTGATCGTGAATAAATTAATGGCTGATGTTATGCAAATCATCGTGTAAAGCGCCTTAAAAATCGGATATATCTGCCAGAATTCATAAATCTGGCAGATTTTGACTTTTTCATTGACATTACATTTGTCTCAATCAAATGCTATTCTGCTAAGTTGGGATTGATATTAATTTCCCCTTGCGGTATCGGCCATTGATAATCAACTTCCCTAAAATTCTTTTTGGTCACAAACCAACGATTATAGGGATCAACTACATCAGCATCTTGTCTTAAGTTAGCCGCATTAGGGAAAGAAGCGCCGTAAAAATTGCCTTGTAACACCTCATGGGCAGTCCTCCACCGAATAAGGTCCCAGTACCTGATGCCCTCAAAAGCCAGTTCATTTCGGCGTTCCCTTCTCAGGATTGCCCTTAGCGCATTGGGATTAGTTTCCGTTACGGGGGGCAAATTGACGCTTGCCCTGCCTCTTACCTGATTGATGGTGGCATCTAGCAAAGCTTGATCAATAGGGTCTCCGGCCTCTAGCTTGGCTTCCAGATAGCTTAACAATACTTCGGCATAACGGATCACCGGCAGGTCTATACCGGAATTTCCCAAGTCACCGGAAAAACTTTCTAACATAAATTTCTTGATCCCAAATCCGGTACGGGTCGCTTGCCGGGTAGTGGTCAGTTGATCTATAGAATTGGTGGAATCAGGATGCGTGACATAAGTAGTGCCGCCAAATTGTGCTCCGTCAACGAGCACGTTATAAGCCAGGCGAGGGTCACGATTTTCTGTTACATCTTCAGGATTATACTGTGGATCGTCAAATGAAAAAGGAGACCCATCGGTAAATTCATAAGATTCCACTAAGCTTCCCAAGGGATTGATGATGTGCCATCCGCCACGCACGGCAGGGAAAGCGTGCTGTAATATACCATTAGGCAACAAATCGGGAACGAATAAGACAGCATAAATAAACTCAGGGCTACTTTCATTGGTACCGTTGAATAGGCTTTCGTAGTCAGGTTCTATGCTATGATCGCCGAAGTCAATAATCATTTTGTAGGTGGCCGCAGCATCGCTAAATCTTTGATCACCCAACTGCGCCCTGCCAAGGTAACCCAAAGCCGCTTGTTGTGAAGCCCTGCCAAACTCACTGGCCGGCATAGCAGATGCCTGTGGCAACGCCTCCACGATAGCCGTAAACTCATCAATGACAAACTGTACTACCTCACTCTTTGGTGCCTTGCTAAGTGTGTTTGCTTCTTCTATACTTAGTGTATTGGTCACAAAAGGCACTGAACCAAAATGTTGTGACAGATAGAAATATTGCACCGCCCTGATGAAGCGAGCTTCCGCTTTCATCCTTTCCAATACTTCCGCTGCCGCCGGTGTTTGGTCTACATTTTCCAGAAAATAGTTGCTCCGGGCTATCTTTTCATAGCTTACGTCCCAATACTGCCCCAGCAAATTAACGTTGGTTGAGTTCATTTGTCCATTGCTCAGCCTGGTAAACGGGGCATTGTCTCCTCTGCGGTCATACGCATTATCGGTGGACATATCCAGAAAAAGCAATCCGGCATAGCTCCACCAATCTGTAGGGGCGGCGTTAATTGCCTGTAAGTTATTTGAATTATTAAGGCTCATATTACCTCGGTATACACCAGTAAGCGCTAGCAGTGCGTTAGACTCACTCGTCCAGAAAGTTTCGTTGGAAAAGGAATCCAGGGGTTGCAGGTCTAGCTCATCAGAACAGGCTACCAGCAGTAGCCCGCTCATCAGCCACAGCAATGATTTTTTGATGGAATGTTGATATAAATTTCTCATGATAAGGTCCATTAAAAGTTAGCTTTGATACCCAGCGTGTAGTTTCTCAGAATAGGATAGTAGTTCAAGTCAGTATTCAATTCGGGGTCCCATCCATCCCGGTAATTATGAAAGGCTAACAGGTTTTCGGCACTAAGCCTGAGCTGTAAGCCCCGCATATTGATAGCCTCAGTAAGTGAAATTGGTAA
>JBBSOG010000194.1:0-10350 GCA_038259985.1 Cytophagales bacterium | reverse complement strand
TATGATGAGTTGGGGAAGGAGTTGATCCCATACCGTCAACTTACGCTCTACCGAAATATCAAAGGGCAGCCCTATCGTCTTACATTTCGTGAGTCCCTTATTGAGTCAGATGGTATTTTCTTTGCCGTATCAGTTTCTTTGGCAGTCTTGCTAGGGTTAATGGTAATTGCCCTCTGGTTTGTCAACTACTTTCAGGCACGCCGGTTATGGGCTGGATTTTATGAAAATATACATCATTTACGGTATTACGATGTAGCTATGCTAGGCCAAGTCCCAAAAATTGATTCGGATATAGATGAGTTCAGGGAAATGAATACTGCTATCATCAAAATGACCGATAAGATCAGGAACGATTATCTTCTGCTCAAGGAATTCACGGAAAATGCCTCCCATGAAATGCAGACTCCATTGGCGATTATCAGGTCTAACCTGGATTTACTGATGCAAAGTGAACTGCAGGAGAATCAACACACCCTTATTTCTAGGATCAGCCAGGCTACCCAGCGCATGACAAGTACGCACCGGGCACTTTTACTGTTATCAAAAATAGAAAACAAGCAGTTTAAAGAAAGTACCACGGTAGACCTGCGGACAGTCATCACGTCACAGTTAGAAGAGCTTTCGGAGTTTATTTCTGCAAAGCGTTTGAGGGTAAATTTAACGAACAAAAGTGAGAAAGGGCTTCTCACGATGAACCCTAAACTGGCTGATATCCTGGTGAATAACCTGTTAACTAACGCCATTAAACACAATATCCAGGACGGCAACATTGATATTCATCTCACAACAAAAATGCTGAAAATAAGTAATAGTGGACCTGTCCTCCGTGCCGACCCCCAAAAACTTTTTCAACGCTTTGTTAAGGATAATCCTTCTGGTGATTCTACCGGGCTGGGCATGGCAATTATTAAGGTGATCTGTGATGTGAATCAAATAGGAACTACGTATGAGTATGATCAGGAAAAACACATGCTGACTTTACAGTTCCCCAACGCTCCAAAAAAAAATCAAAACCCCTGATTTATCCAGATTTTCTCCAGAATTGAAACTTATACTTACGGTCAATGATCTACCTAAATTTAAATATCATGAATAACCATAAGCTAGTATTCGGATTGGTGTTGACCATCAGCATTTTTTTATCGGCCTGTAGCGGTGCACAGAGCATAAAACAATCAGAAGTACCCACGGCAGTGATGAAGGCTTTTCAGGAAAAATTTTCCCAGGCAAAAAGTGTAGCCTGGGAGAAAGAATCTGAGACTGAGCTGGAAGCGGAGTTTAAACTCAATGGCGATGAAATGTCCGCTAACTTCGCCCAGGATGGCACCTGGCTGGAAACAGAAAGTGAGATCAAGCAGAAAGATTTACCAGAAGCAGTGAAAAGTACCCTGAAAAGGGAATTCGCCGATTACGAAGTAGAAGAATGCGAAAAAGTGGCTACCCCCGAACAAGCCGAAGCCTATGAGCTTGAACTGGAAAAAGGGGAAAACACCATAGAGGTAGTGATGGATAAAAACGGTACGGTACTAAAACAGGAGATAGCTGAGGAAGACGGCAGATAAACAGCCGGTCATTTTTTAATGACTTATTCATACACAAAGATATGCAGTTAAGGGCAGTGGCGAATAGTGACTGCTTTTTCTGATTTTTTATGGTAATCAACATTATTCAGATAATTTCAACAAGGCTCAACCCGGCGGAGGCCACTAGACTTTTTTTGAAGGCCCGCCGCTGCGGTTACTTTTTTTTGCGGGCATCCCGTGCGGTTTCCAGCCGGACAATGACAAAAATTAACATAGCAATTAGCTTAAGTACAAGATTAAAGTTTGGAACTGGATTTAAACGAAATAGGGGATTTTTAAAAATGACCTGCAACAAAGTCAGAATAGGCTTTAATATCTATTCATTAATTTAGTTATACCTAAGAAAAACAAATATGCGCACCAAACTAATATTCATATTCCAATTCTTCAGCCACATTTTATTTGCCCAAAGCGAAGGCACCTTATCGGGAAGGGTTTTTGATAAATCTACCAACCAGCCACTGCCTTATGCTACCATTACTATTGAGACAAAAGATAGCCTCAACATGATAGCGGGTGGAATAGCCCAGGAGGATGGGGCTTTTTCTTTGCTGGGCGTTCCTAAAGGGGATTATCTTGTTTCTATCACATTTACCGGCTACCAAACTGTAAAGATGCCACTGCTAATGGGTGAACTCAATACAAATTTTGACTTAGGAAAAATATACCTGGAACCGGCAGCGCAACAACTGGATGAGTTAGTAGTGGAAGGGCAAAGAGAGATTGTTTCTTCCGGCCTTGACCAGAAATCATTCAATGTGGATAATATCCTTTCCCAGTCGGGTGGCTCGGTGCTGGATGTGATGAAAACCATGCCCGGCGTGACGGTAGACCAGGAGGGAAAAGTAATCCTCAGAGGTAGCGATAAAGTGGCGGTGCTGATAGATGGTAAGCAGTCCAGCCTTACGGGTTTTGGCAATCAGAAAGCCCTGGATAATATTCCCGCCGCTAATATTGAACGCATTGAGATCATCAACAACCCTTCCGCCAAATACGATGCCTCGGGTATGGCGGGTATTATCAATATTATTTACAAAAAGGAAAAAGAATCCGGCTTCAGCGGCGATGTCGGCTTGAGCCTGGGTTTAGGCGCGTTTTCTACACCACCGAGGGAGGATTTGCCTACTGAACTCGGTAGTTTCAAGAATAATCCAAAAGCGATCCCCAGCCTCAACCTGAATTACCGCACGCCCAAGCTCAATTATTTTTTGCAATCACAAGTGATCTTGCAAGAAGCTTTGCCCAACAATGAATTTACCATTCGTAACTACGCCGATAGAAGAAATACCATCTCGCAGGTACCAGAAAACCGCCGACAGGTGCATTATATCCTGAACGGGGGCGTAGACTGGAACCTGGATGACAAGAATACGCTGACCTTCTCCGGTATCTATGACTTTGAAAGGCATGTGGATACCGCACAGGTCGCCTATATTGACCAGAATGTGGAACGACGCTACCGCTTTTACACCTGGAACGAAGAAGAGGTAACTGGCTATATTAACCTCTCTGCCCAGTACAAACACAAATTTGAGGCCGCCGGACATACGCTGGATGCCGGGCTTCAGTACACCCGGGGCTGGGAAGATGAGACCTACTCCCTCAACGATAGCTCGGCAGTGCGGCAGGGCAAAGACAAGACCAACATCCTAGCGATTGAACACACCAGCACGGCAAGTATTGACTATGTAAAGCCACTACTGAGCGGTAGGCTGGAAGCCGGGGCCAAAGTAAGGATCAGGAGGTTGCCGGTAGAGTACACCATTACCCCCGGCGAGAATTCTATCATTTACCCTGACCTGGGGGACTGGTCCCGATGGGGCGAAGACCTGTACGCGGCTTATCTGAATTACGTATTGGAACAAACTTTCTTTGATATTGAAGGTGGGCTGAGGGCAGAACAAACGGATGTTTTTTACAATCTGGACCCGGTAAATGCTTACTATCCTACCAACGATGACTATGATTACTTTCGCTTGTTTCCCAATATTCGTTTTACCTATAAAATTAACGAGAATAACCGCCTTTCAGCGTTTTACAACAACCGGGTAGACCGGACAGGTGAGCCTGAACTGCGGGTTTTCCCCAAGTTTGATGACCCTGAACTGCTCAAGGTCGGCAACCCTTACTTACGCCCACAGTTTACCCAGACCTTTGAACTGGCCTATAAACACCTTTGGAACACAGGTTCTGCTTACATAGCGGGCTTCCATCGCATCATTGAAGATCCCTTTATGCGGATTTTTGCCATTGACAGCAGCAATACGGATTATAATATCATTAATAAAACTTATCAAAATACTGGTGGCGCGACCAATACGGGGGTTGAACTCATTCTTACCCAGGATATTAAAGATTTTGCCAAACTTTCCGGTAGCTTCAACTGGTACAGTAACCACATAGAAGCCTATACTGGTACTATTCTATTTCCTTATGAGCGCCCGTTTAGCATCGCTGAATCTGACGACAACACCTGGGATTTCAAGCTCAATGGCTTGTTCAATTTGCCTAAAGATATCCAGCTACAGTTGACGGGTATATACTACGCGCCTAAAAATATTCCCCAGGGAGAACAACTTTCCCGTTCTTCAGTAGATTTAGGCGTCAAAAAAGGTGCAATGAACGGCAAAGGAGAACTCACCTTCTCCATCAGCGATATGTTTTACAGGTTTGGCATCCGGCAGGATATTGTAGAAGAAGCCTTCACGGCACGTTACGAGAACAATTATGAGACGCAAGTGATGCGCGTGGGTTTCAAATATAAGTTTTAAGATAAGTAGTTTATTGGTTATTATTCCGTCTCTTGTTCGGCCAGAAGGTAGTTGATAGGCATATCGGTGACGAGAACAATATGAAAATATTAATTATTGAAGATGAACCTGGAATCTTAAGTTTGCTTTTGCGGGCCGGAGTCAATGAATATATACAAAACCCCTTTAGCTTTGTGGAATTGTTTGAGAGAATTAAAGTTTAGTTCAGGCAGGAAAAAGGCGAAATCCTTTCTTTTACCAACTTGTATTTGTCTGTTCATCATTACCTATCATGTATTAAAATTTGAACAAGAAACTGCCCTCATCAAAAAGAAATTGGCATTATGCTAGGGAAAATTATTGGTTTTAGTCTCAGCCACAAACTGATTATCATATTACTCACCATCGCCGTGATACTGATTGGCGTGTACTCACTGACCCAAATCCCCATCGGTGCGGTGCCTGACGTGACCAACAACCAAGTACAGGTAATCACGACATCCCGTAACCTATCTACGCAGGATGTAGAGCAATTTATCACCTATCCGGTTGAACTGGAAATGGCTAACCTGCCGGGTGTCAAAGAAATCAGGTCTATCTCTAAGTTTGGCCTTTCAGTGGTGACCATCGTTTTTGAGGAAAATATTGGTACCTACCTGCCCCGGCAACTGATCGCTGAAAAGATCAAAAGTGCTTCGGAAAAAATTCCTGCCGGCTTCGGTTCTCCCTCCATGGGGCCCATCACCACTGGCCTCGGCGAAGTATACCAGTATATTCTGGATACTGAGCCGGGCTACGACACGGCCTATTCTGCAATGGACCTGCGCACTATCCAAGACTGGGTAGTCAGGCGACAGCTTTCCGGGATTCCCGGGGTGGTGGAGGTCAATACCTGGGGAGGCTATCTGAAGCAGTACGAGGTAGCCATAGACCCGGAAAAATTGAACGCCATGAACATTACGGTATCGGAGATTTACGAGGCCCTGGAAAAAAACAACAGCGTAGCAGGTGGTGGCTATATTGAGAAGGGTAGCGAAAGTTATTTTGTCCGGGGCGAAGGCATGGTGACCTCGCTTCAGGATATTGATAATATCGTCGTCACTCACGCGGGGGATATTCCGGTTTTCGTCAAAGATGTTGCCCAGGTACATTATGGCTACGCTACCCGCTTCGGGGCGATAACCGGTAACGGAGAAGGCGAAAAAGTACTGGGGCAGGTGATGATGCTCAAAGGTGCCAACTCCAAGCAGGTGCTGGAAGATGTCAAAGCCCGGGTAGCTGAGATTCAAAAAACTTTACCCGAAGGGGTCTATATCAACCCCTTTCTGGAAAGAAGTGAACTGGTCGCCAAAACCACTTTTACCGTGGCGGAAAACCTGATTCTGGGCTGCCTGATCGTGGTGTTTGTCGTCGTGCTATTGTTAGGAAATTTTCGTTCCGGCCTGGTGGTTGCCTCCGTCATTCCCTTATGTTTGCTGTTTGCGATCTCGCTGATGTATGCCTTTGGCATAGATGCTAACCTGATGAGCCTGGGGGCTATTGACTTCGGTATCATTATCGACGGGGCGGTGATCATCGTAGAGTACTTAGCTTTTCAGATTACTACCCGAAGCGCTGAACTCAAAGGGCTTGCCAAAGGTGAAAAGCGGGATTTTATTGATAAGGTGACCTTGCAAGGGGCTACGGAAATGATGCGGCCGGCGGTGTTCGGACAACTCATCATCATCATTGTTTTTATTCCTATCCTCTCGCTTGAGGGGGTGGAAGGCAAAATGTTCGGGCCGATGGCGATGACTTTCTGCTTTGCCCTCATCGGTGCCATGATTTTTTGTTTCACTTATGTGCCGGTTGCCGCCTCTCTATTTCTCAAACCCGCGAAGGAAAGTAAGAAGAATATTTCCGTGCGGATCATGAAAACCATTCGCAATGCTTATACCCCAATCATTTATTGGGCATTGGATCACCGGAAAACAGTTCTTTTGGTGTCGGCAGGAATTCTAGTGGCCACCATCTTCGTTTTCAGCCGGATGGGAGGGGAGTTTATCCCTACGCTGGACGAAGGGGATTTTGTGATTCAGCCGGTACTGAAAACCGGTACTTCCCTGAGCAAAACCATAGAGACGACCACCCGCATTGAAAAAATCCTGCTCGACTCATTTCCTGAAGTAACGCAGGTAGTGACCCGCATCGGGGCTGCTGAAGTCCCCACCGACCCCATGTCTATGGAAGAAACCGATGTGGTTGTTAAGCTCAAGCCTCATGATGAGTGGGTATCGGCTGACACCAAAGATGAGCTGGCCGATCGTTTTACTGAGGCCCTTTCCATCATTCCGGGGGTAGAATACGAGTTCACCCAACCGATTGAGATGCGGTTCAACGAGCTGATTACCGGCGTGAGGGCCGATGTGGCTATCAAGATTTTTGGAGAAGACCTGGACATCCTGAACAAAAAAGCCACAGAGATCAAAAGCCTCATCAGCGATGTGCAAGGCGCCGCTGATATCACCGTGGAGAAAGTAGCCGGACTGCCCCAGATGAGTGTCACCTACGACCGGGACAAACTAGCCCGCTACGGCCTCAATGTAGATGCGTTGAACCGCCTGATTTCCCTGAATTTTGCAGGTATGACCGCCGGGAGCATTTTTGAAGGGGAGAAAAGATTTGACCTGGTGGTCAGGCTTCAGCAGGATTTTCGCCAGGACATTAGCAATCTGGAAAACTTATACGTAGCGCTCCCTCACGGAGGACGGGTGCCGATGCGCGAGCTGGCTACCATAGCCTACACCCGTGGCCCGGCGAAAATTTCCCGTGACGATACCAAACGGAGAATCGTGGTAGGTGTCAATGTGAGGGACCGGGACATGGAATCCGTAGTGCAGGACGTAAGGGCACTTATTGAAAGAAACATCAAGCTACCGACCGGCTACACCATTTCTTATGGCGGACAGTTTGAGAACCTGCGTTCCGCTAAGGACAGGCTGAAAATTGCGGTGCCGATTGCGTTGTTTCTAATATTTATCCTCCTGTATTTCGCTTTTGATTCCGTACGGGAAGCCTTGATGGTATATTCTGCCATTCCGCTGGCAGCTGTAGGCGGGGTGTTTTTATTATGGATAAGAGGTTTACCTTTCAGCATTTCGGCAGGGGTAGGTTTTATTGCCCTATTCGGTATCGCGGTACTCAATGGGCTGGTACTGATTGAGCATTTCAAATATCTGAAGGAACAGGGGGTCAATGATGTACGTGAGAGGATTGTACGAGGCACTACCGAACGGCTTCGCCCAGTACTGTTGACTGCTTCGGCGGCTGCCCTGGGCTTTTTTCCGATGGCGATCTCTACCTCCGCCGGTGCCGAAGTGCAGCGCCCACTGGCCACAGTGGTTATCGGGGGCTTATTTACCGCTACCTTACTCACCCTGATGGTATTACCGGTATTATATGCCATGTTTGATACCCAACACGAAGACGAAAGAGCGCCCAAGGATAAGCAAATCTCAAAGAAAGTGAGCATACTATTACTTCCCATATTATTAAGTTTGGTGCCATTGGACGCAGGGGCGCAAGACAATACCGTCAGCATAGAAGAAGCCATTAAACTGGCGATGGACAATAATAACCAGCTAAAATCGGAAGAACTGAAAGTTTTGCAAAGTGACAAACTGACTGGTACTGCTTGGGACATTGATAAAACCATGTTTTACTACAGCGACGACCAGAATAATATCGCTGAAAATGGCTTTCCGATTAATGTATGGGGTATACAACAGAACTTCCGTTTTCCTACGGTATACGGGGCGCAGCACAAAGTGCGGAAAGCACAGTATCAGCTACAGCAAAAGAGCTTGATACTAAGCGAGACACAACTCATCCGGGAAGTCTCACAGGCTTTTTATACAATCGTTTATCAGCAAAACAGGCAAGAAGTATTGTATTTTTTGGACAGTCTTTACAGTGAGTTTGCCAGGGCAGCGGAGCGGCGCTTTGAGCTTGGTGAAACTAATTATCTGGAGAAGATCACCGCTGAGGCCCGCCGAAACCAGGTACAGACTTCCCTGGAGCAACTGAAAGAAGATACTTACGGTGCCTACCAGGAACTGGAACAACTGATGCAGATAGATTCCACAATCGTGGTGGCTGAAAAAAAGTTAGTACCCCTGGAGCCACCACTGGTAGATACCGCGCAAAATCCTGGAATAGACTATTACGAACAAGCACAGCAGGTAACTGAGGCGGCCCGGAGTCTGGAGCAGCAAAAGCTGTGGCCGGATTTTCACCTCCAATATTTTGAAGGAACCAATAGCTATGCCGAATCAAAAGTTTACCGGGGCGTGCAGCTAGGCCTGTCCGTGCCGCTGTGGTTTGGTGCGCAGCGGGCCAGCATACAGGCTTCCGCTATCGCCGAGGATATTTCGGCCCGGGACGCCCAAAACTATCAATATCAACTGCTGGCACAACAGGAAAAACTGCGATCCCAGCTCAGCAAATACCGACGTGCAATCCTATATTACCAAAACACTGGCCAGGACCTGGCTACCGAGCTATTCAATACCGCCTTACGGAGTTTTCAGGAAGGGGAGATAGATTTTCTACAGTATGTACAGACATTGGACAACGCGACCACGATAGAGTTGGACTACCTGGAAAACCTGAACCTCTATAACCAAACCCTGCTAGAACTAAAGTACCTTGTACTCTAATGATTTTCACTATGAAGCCCATATGCTACTGCCTGATATATTTTCTTTCCCTGCTCATCTTGTCTGCTTGCGGAGATTCAGTAGAGACTTCGGCAGATGCCGATTCTCCACAAGATGGTGTGCAGAATAATGAAATAGTCGTTTCTAAAGCACAGTTTGAGTCTTCGGGTATGACTCTGGGTAAAATACAAATGACCACATTTGCTGACCGGGTGCAAGCCAACGGGCACCTGGATGTGCCTCCACAAAATTTGGCCGAAGTAAGTGCTTTCGTGGAAGGATATATTCACCAGATAGATTTGCTGGTGGGTGATCCTGTGAAGAAAGGCCAGTTTCTGGTAAGCCTGATCAACCCGGCTTATTTGCAACTTCAGCAGGATTACCTGGAAATTAAAGAACAGTTGACTTTCCTCAAAGCGGATTACGAACGGCAGAAAACGCTTTCCGAGGAAAAAATTGCCTCTCAGAAGAATTTTCTGAAGGCCCAAAGTGATTATAAAAGTGCCTCGGCCCGCCTTCAGGGAATGCGGAAGAAATTAGAGTTGCTTAACATCAATCCGAGCCGGGTAGAAAATGGTGATTTTACGTCTACGATCAATATTTATGCACCCATTACCGGCAACATCACCGTCATCAATAGCTCACTGGGCAGCTTCGTGTCACCTTCTGATATTATTCTGGAAATCATCAACAAAGACCATGAACACCTGGAATTGATGGTTTTTGAGCAGGATATCATCAAACTCCGCGAGGGACAGGCCATTGAATTCAGAATACCCAATGTACAGGGTCAAAGCTTTCAGGCGGAAATCCACCGCGTTGGCCAGTCCATTGACCCGGAAAAAAGAACAGTGACTGTGCATGCTGATCTGGCGGAAGAACATCCTGAGTTTGTGACCGGGATGTATGTGGAAGCGCAAATTCTGACCGACACAGTATCAGCGCTAGCCATACCCAGCGAAGCGGTGGTGGAGCAGGACGGACAGCCTTATGTGCTGGTTTTGCAAAACCAGCAAGGCGGGCAGTATACGTTCCATAAACTTAAAGTGAAAACCGGCAGAAAAAACGCTGACAGGATAGAACTCCTAAAAAACCCTGAATTCACGGCTGACAGCCAAGTGCTGGTCAAAGGCGCTTTTAGCTTGATGGGAGAAAATTGAAAAGGATAATTGTTCCTGTAAGCTTCAGTAAATATGTTCAAAGCCATTTCTCGTTCGGTATGGATACTTTCGCTGGTGAGTTTGTTTACAGATATTTCCAGCGAGATGCTTTACCCGGTCATGCCACTTTACCTGGAGAGCATTGGTTTCTCTATCGTAC
>JBBSOG010000193.1:0-10401 GCA_038259985.1 Cytophagales bacterium | reverse complement strand
TGTTACTAATTTTCCTTATTTTTGTCATCACTCACTTTTTCAATGTGGCTGTCACCTGACTTTTCCAATTTATTCAAGTCAATTTCTTCATCTTCGTCTTCCTGATAAAATTCGTCGTAGTGCTCAATCAGGTGAAAAATTTCCAGCTCTTGTTTTTTCACCAATCCTTTCCCATTGTCGAATGCCATCAGAAGGGCAGGCAGTACGGTGAGGTTGGTAAACATGGCGATCAAGAGCGTAAGGGAAGTCAGGATGCCCAGATACATGGTGCCCCCAAAACTGGAACCGGCGAAGATGATAAAACCAAAGAAGAGGATGATGGATGTATAAATCATGCTGGCCCCGGTTTCTCGCAAGCTTTTGCTGATAGCCAATGGCACAAAAGCCTTGTTGAGCTTGAGTTCTTGTCGGTACTTAGCCAGAAAGTGAATGGAATCATCCACCGAAATACCAAAGACAATACTGAAAATGATGGCGGTGCTGGGTTTGAGCGGTATCCCTACAAAACCCATAATACCCGCTGTTACGATCAAAGGAATGAGATTGGGAACCAGCGAGATCAGGATCATGCGGAAACTCCCAAAAAGCATGGCCATAATCACGGCAATCAGGCAAAAGGCAAGCAACAGGCTTCCGAGTAGGTTCTCAATCAGAAACTCGTTGCCTTTGGTAAAAAGCAGGCTCGCCCCAGTGATAATGACCTCAGTGTCTTCGCTATCAAAAATCTCTTCTGCTTTAGGCCGTATTTTTTTGTTGATCAGCGTTTTAATCTCCTTAGAACCTATATCGGCAATCTTAAGAGAAAGCCGAATCTTTTGTCCGGTGCTATCGCTGAAATTACTGAGCAGGTTCATCTGTGCATCATCATTATCTTCACCTGCTTCCTCGCTAGGAACAAGGCCACGCGCCTGGGAGTTTTGCAGATAACGAAATACAAAAGCTTTGTCTCGATTGTCGGGCAGGGAATAGAAGGCAGGATCATTATTATAAAATGCCTGTCGGGACGCTTTGATAAAACCCACAATGGACAGCGGTTGGGAAATTTCCGGCTGGGCCGCCAAATATTGCTGCAAACTGTCTACCTGCTGGAGAATGGGTATGCGTGTAATCGCCCGTTTCTGATGGGTATCTATGACGATTTCCAGGGGCATGATGCCGGTAAAATTATCTTCAAAAAACGCCATGTCACGTTTCAGTTTACTGTCGTTGGGCACATCATCTACCAAGAAAGACACGGCTTCAATTCGCAGCATGCCAAATGCAAAAATAGCTACTACGACAATCGCCGTTCCCATTACCCGATATTTGTGGCGGTGTACCAGCAGGTCCAGGAGCGTGAGTACTTTGTCTATGCGTTTGAAGCGCAAGTGTTTAAGCTTTCGCGAACTTGGGGGGGGGAGGTAAGAAAAGACGGCGGGGATCAGAATAATACTGACAAAGAAAGTAGCCAGGATATTGACACCAGCTACCAAACCAAATTCTTCCAGAATAGCGATATCGGTAAATATCAGCACCAGAAAACCAATAGCAGTAGTCACATTGGTGATGAGCGTAGCCAAGCCGATTTTTTCTACAATGCTCCTTAACGCCTTAAGCTTATCGCCATGCCGGTTGTATTCCTGATGGTATTTGTTGAGCAGGTAAACGCTGTTAGGAATACCAATGACGACGATAATGGGGGGCAGCAGGCCGGAGAGCACCGTAATATCATAGTTGAAGAGTGCCAACGTGCCCATAGACCAGACGACCATAATGCCGATGATGATGAGCGGAAAAACTACCGCATCCCAGGAACGGAAGAATAGCAATAAGATAAATGCGGTAACAATGATGGAGAGGATAAGAAAAGTCTTGAGTTCAGATTGCACCTTGATATTCATGGTGGTGCGTACAAAAGGGATACCGGCATAGTGAAGCTCAATGCCAGTAATTTCGGTAAAACTATCTCCCAACTGTTGAATATCAGGGATAAGCTGCTGGCGTTTGTCCGAATTAAGCGTGCTTTTTTCAATAGCCACCAGCAGAAAAGTGGCGCCATTCTCGGCATTGACGAGCTGTCCGCTATAAAATTTGAGGCTATTGGCTTCCTGAAGCAAGGTATCCAAGGTAGCCTGATCATCAGGAACCTGCGAAAACACTGGCTGGAGCTCAAACTGTTTGTTTTCGGTGTTCTTCACCAACTTTTGCATCGCCGGTAACGAAAGCACATATTTAACCCCGGAAAGCTTGGCTACCTCATCGCTGAAGTATTTAAATTTTTGAAAATTATCTAAGGTATAGAGCGCACTGTCTCGGATGCCTATCGCCAGTAAATTGGCGTCTTCTCCAAACTGTTCCTTAAATTGGTGATAGTACATCATGTCTTCATCACCGGAAGGTACGGCTTCTATATAATCATAACTCACTTCCAGGTCTTGGGCTTTATAAGCCATAAAGGCAGTGATGATGGCCAGAATGATCATTAGCCAAAGGCGGTACCTGATGATGGTATGAGCTAGTTTAGTCCACATGGAAGGAATACTAAGCGGGTGAATTTATAGGTAGAAGAAAGCGAATTTTAAAAAAAACTTTTAGCCAACGATGCTTGACCACTGTTATCTATAAGTAAAGAGAAAAGGCTAATCAAATGTTATTGTTTTTCAAATAGTTTATCTAGCCTGTTGAAGGCATTTGCCCTTTAATAGAAGTATTGATTAAAATTTTAGTATTGCACCTTTTTTTTCAGCGGATCTTGGTTCAACAACGATACCAATATACTATATAAAAGCGGGGCTTCATTTCTGAAAGCTTCCGGTCGTTCAAAGAAATTTTCTACTGATACGGCAAAAAACTCTTTCTCGTTGGTTCCTGCGTACGTTCTCAGAAAATGATGTTTTCCCTCCCTTATCAAATTGCTGATTTTGGAGGCTTCTTCCTGGAATTTCTGCCAGGTTTTAGGGTGCAAAAAATCATATTCATCGTTTTCTATGAGGTTTTCTAACTCCAGGGCATGCGCCATTTCGTGCAGGCCGAGATTAAAAGAATCATCGGGAACCAGATAGCCTTTCACAAAATTTTTCCAGGACAGTACGATGGCTTGCGCTTTAGGATTGACCTCTCCTTTATGCCGCTGCTTATTGATCGTAGAATAATAATAATCGGGATAAATGATAATCCTTTTGAAATGCTGAAGACTGATTTGCGGAAGTCCGAAAGTAAGCTGCACCGCCGATGCAGCGATCAGCACTTTCATTTCATCAGTAACTACCTTAAACATACGCGGGATAAATACTTTACGCCCGATAAATAGCTGCACCCTTTGTATAAACTCAGCTTTGTCTTGTTGGCCCAAATTTTTATAGTAAACAAAATATGGGTTGAGTATCTGACGAACCACCTCTTCGGCAACCAATGATTCAGTAGCTTTCCGGTACTTTAAATATTGTTTCAAAAGGTAAGCGCCCACCAAAATGAGCGCTATAATTGTCCCTGTTAGAAAACCATGAGGGTCAAAAGCTGCTGCTTGCTGTTCATTCACAGGCTTTACGCTAACTTTTCAAAAATCCGCTTCATGGATGTCGCTTCCAATAATCTATTTTTGAGTTCAGGAATAGCAATACGTTCCTGTTCCGTAGTATCCCGATGGCGAATAGTCACGGTATTGTCTTCTTTGGTCTGATGGTCCACGGCGATGCAAAAAGGTGTACCGATCAAATCCTGACGGGTGTAGCGCTTGCCGATGGCGGCACTTTCGTCGTAAGTCACTTTCAAATCCATCTTCAGGTCTTCATAAATGGACGTAGCGATCTCTGACAAACCGTCCTTCTTCATGAGCGGAAGTATCGCTGCTTTTACTGGTGCCAGCGCCGGATGAATCTTGAGGTAAATTCTGGTCTTGTCGTTTCCCTTGGCATCAACCCCACTATCTTCAGTGTATGATTCGCACATCATCATCAGGAAGAGGCGGTCAGCGCCGATGGAAGTCTCTACTACATAAGGAATATAGTTTTTACCAACTTCAGGGTCAAAGTACTGCATCTTCTTGCCAGACAATTCCTGATGGCTTTTCAGGTCAAAATCGGTGCGAGAGTGAATACCTTCTACCTCTTTGAAGCCAAAAGGGAAGAGGTATTCAATGTCTATCGCTGCATTGGCGTAGTGGGCCAGTTTCTCATGTTCATGAATGCGCAACTTCTCAGTTTGCAAACCCAGTGCTTCATGCCACTTCATACGGGTAGATTTCCAGTGTTCAAACCACTGCATCTCTTCACCGGGGCGCACAAAAAATTGCATCTCCATCTGCTCAAACTCCCGCATACGGAAGATAAACTGACGGGCCACGATCTCATTCCGAAATGCTTTACCGATCTGGGCAATCCCAAAAGGTACTTTCTGCCGGGCGGTTTTCTGCACATTCAGGAAGTTGACAAAGATACCCTGGGCAGTTTCGGGACGCAGATAAATGGTGTTAGAATCTTCAGCTACCGAACCTACTTTGGTAGAAAACATCAGGTTAAACTGGCGTACATCCGTCCAGTTTGCCGTATCCGAAATGGGACAGCGAATATCGTACTCTACGATCAATTCCCTGACGCCTTTCAGGTCTTCGGCTTCCAGCAAGCTGTTCATTTTTTTGAGCAACAGGTGTGCCATTTTGATTTCTCCGTCAGCTTCCAGCCGGGCCGCGTGGTCTTCAATTAGCGTATCTGCCCGATAGCGTTTTTTGGAATCCTTGTTGTCCACCATGGGGTCGTTGAAACTATCCACGTGGCCAGAGGCTTTCCAGGTCTGGGGCTGCATAAAGATGGCTGCATCCAGGCCTACAATGTTATCGTTAAGGCGGGTCATCGCTTGCCACCAAGCTTGTTTGAGATTGTTTTTCAGCTCTACGCCAAAAGGGCCATAATCATATACAGCCTGCAGGCCATCATATATTTCACTGGAAGGGTATACGAACCCATATTCTTTCGCGTGGGCAATTACTTTTTTGAGGGTGCTTTCTGCCTCCCGGCCCTGTGATGCTGATTTGCTGTTGTCTGCTTTATCTTTTGCCATAAGCACAAAGATAGGACAGTAGGCAGTGGAATTACAAGGTTAAAGGAAAAGCTTTTTAGGAACGATTACTTGGTCTCTGGAAATTTTACTTTGGTAAATACATTAGCTGCTCCGATCAATATGATCAGAACAGCTAATGTTTAGGGTAATCTGGATTAGCAGCTTATTTGTACTGCTCTTCGTAATATTGTTTGTAATCCCCGGAGGTGATGTGTTGCAGCCATTTTTCGTTGGCCAAGTACCAGTCTACGGTTTTTTCCAAGCCTTCTTCAAACTGTAGGGAAGGTTCCCAGCCCAGTTCGTTCATCAGTTTGCTGGCGTCAATGGCATAGCGCAAATCATGGCCGGCACGGTCTTTTACATAAGTGATCAGCTTTTCAGATTCGCCTTCTTCCCGGCCTAGTTTCTGATCCATGATTTTACAAAGTAGGCGGACAATGTCAATGTTTTTCCACTCATTAAAACCACCGATATTGTAAGTATCACCCACCTTGCCTTGATGGAAAATGACATCAATCGCGCGAGCATGGTCTTCTACAAAAAGCCAGTCCCGTATATTTTCACCTTTTCCATAAATAGGAAGAGGTTTCTTATTCTGAATGTTATTGATACAAAGTGGAATGAGCTTTTCAGGAAAATGATAAGGCCCGTAGTTGTTGGAGCAATTGCTTACAATAACCGGCAAATCATAAGTATTATGATAAGCCCTTACAAAATGATCGGAACTGGCCTTAGAAGCTGAGTAAGGAGATTTGGGATCATAAGATGTGTCTTCCAGAAAAAATCCGCCATTATCCAGCGAACCATACACTTCGTCAGTAGAAATATGGTAGAAGAGATACTTGTCCATATCATCCTTCCAGATGGTTTTGGCTGCATTCAGCAAGTTTACAGTGCCTACCACATTGGTGGTGATGAAGGCCATCGGATCTTTGATAGAACGGTCTACATGAGATTCTGCTGCCAGATGGATTACTGCATCAAATTTAGTTTCTTCAAAAAAGCTGTCGATGAAATGGGCATCGCTGATATCTCCCCGAACAAAAGTGTAATTAGGTTTGTCCTCTATGTCCATCAGGTTTTCCAGATTACCCGCATAGGTAAGCTTGTCCAAATTATAAATTCGGTAGTCAGGATATTTATTCACGAATAATCTGACGACATGAGAGCCAATAAAACCAGCCCCACCGGTGATCAATATTTTTTTCATAGTATTTATCATTTTCATTATCGATAAGAAACAGCAAATGTATTATTTTTTCCTATTATTTCATACTTAAATACAATACATGCGAATACCGAAACATTTGTCCTTAAGATTTTTTCGTTTTTAAGAGGTAAACTTCATATTCGTTCGTTAGCCTTGGTACAATCATCATGCAAATTGGTGATATTGTCCATTATATTAAATAGCTTTTGTAAGGCTGAGCGTTGAACCAATCATAAGTTTTAATGATGAATAAGTTTGTTGTACTACTAATAACTACAATACCGGTGTTCGCTGCCTGTAATACTGACTATGTGCCCAAGCCTAAAGGTTATAACCGGATTGACCTTCCCCCTCATCATTATATGAACCTTTCAGATACTTTTCCTTACCAGTTTGAGTATTCGGAATACGCCCAGGTTTATGAAGATACCAGCTACAATGCCGAGCGCTATTGGCTCAATGTATACTACCCCCAGCACCAGGCCAATATCCAGTTGACATACAAAGATATAGATAGCGAGGAAAAACTGGAAACCCTGCTTGAAGACTCCTATCGGCTGACTGTCAACCACCAGGTCAAAGCGGCGTCCATTGAAGAAAAAGTATTGGGGACGCCCAGCGGTAAACGGGCACTGGTGGCGGAATTAAGGGGCGAAGTACCCAGCCAGCTTCAATTTTATATTACCGATTCCACCAAACATTTTTTGCGGGGAGCTTTGTATTTTCGTACCGCTACTAAGAACGATTCCCTTGCCCCGGTAATTGAATATATCAAGCTGGATATGATACATATGCTGAACACTTTACGATGGGAAGGAGAGCAGGTTAGCAGATAAGCGCATGGCTAATTTTTTTGATACCAAAATAGAATTTCTCAAAGGAGTAGGTGAGCGGATTGCCCGGCTGTTAAGAGAAGAACTGCGCATTAATACTTTCGGTGATTTGTTACAGCACTATCCATTCCGTCACGAAGATAGGTCACAGTTTCACCAAATCAGCGATATTGACGAGCACATGCCTTATGTTCAGTTGGTTGGGCGTATACAAAGGACAGAAACCATAGGTACCGGGGGAAAAAAAAGACTGGTCGCCCACTTTAGTGATGGCACTGGTTCACTGGAACTGGTATGGTTTCAGGGCGCCAAATGGATAGCTGGCAATCTCAAAACGCAGACAGATTACATTGTTTTTGGTAAGCCCAATCGTTTTGGCAGCAATTTCAGTATTGCCCATCCTGAAATGGAGATTTATGTGCCCCAACAACAAGAAGCAAAGCCTTTACGTCCTGTCTATACCACTACGGAAAAACTGAAGCGTGGCCGGGTAGACAGCAAAGCCATTGCCAAATTACAGAAGCGTCTGATAGACCGGGCTTATGAACACATCTCCGAAACACTTCCTTCTCATCTGCTTGAACAATACCACCTGATTTCCAAGAAGGATGCTATGCGTTATATCCATTTTCCCGAGGATTTGGAATGGCTGGAGAAAGCGCGGTTACGTCTCAAATTTGAAGAGCTCTTTTATATACAATTGCGCATCCTTAAGCTGAAACTTTCCAAAATGGAAAAATCGCCGGGACAGGTATTGAAAGATACCCAATTGGTGCACGAATTTTATGAAAAATACCTTCCGTTTGACCTAACAGAAGCCCAGAAAAAAGTAATCCGGGAAATATTTGAGGATTTGCGCTCGGGCAAGCAAATGAATCGGCTGTTACAAGGTGATGTGGGCAGCGGAAAAACCATTGTCGCCTTCATCTGTATGCTGATCGCTATCGGGAGTGGCGCCCAGGTGGCTATGATGGCACCTACAGAGATTCTGGCGGAGCAGCATTTTCGTGGATTGGAAGGTTTTGCTAAAAGTTTAGGCTTGCATATTGCCTTGCTCACTGGCTCTACCAAAACGAAAGCTCGTCGCATCATAGACAGGATGCTCATTGATGGTGACCTTCATATTCTGGTAGGCACGCATGCTTTACTGGAGGCACATGTACAATTCAAAAACCTTGGCCTCTCTATCGTGGATGAGCAACATCGCTTTGGGGTAGCGCAGCGGGCTAGGTTGTGGCAGAAAAATGACCGTTTTGATCCCCATGTGCTGGTGATGACCGCCACGCCTATTCCCCGGACTTTAGCGATGACCCTCTACGGTGACCTGGAAGTTTCTGTCATTGATGAACTGCCTGCGGGAAGAAAACCTATCAAAACCGTTCATCGTTTTGAGAAAAACCGGCTATCGGTTTTTGGTTTTATCTGGGAGCAAATTAATGCGGGAAGGCAAATCTATATTGTTTACCCACTCATTGAAGAGTCTGAGAAGCTGGACCTGAAACATCTGGAGGATGGCTATGAGTCTATTCGCCGTGCTTTTCCGGATGTGCCGGTCAGCGTAGTGCATGGCCGTATGAAACCAGCTAACAAAGACTACGAAATGCAGCGTTTTGTAGAAGACAAGAGCAAAATTATGGTGGCTACTACTGTCATAGAAGTAGGCGTGAATGTACCTAATGCTTCGGTGATGATCATTGAAAATGCGGAGCGCTTTGGTCTTGCACAGTTACATCAGCTCAGGGGGCGTGTCGGTAGGGGTGCCGAGCAATCCTACTGTATTTTGATGACAGAATACAAAATTAGTGCTAACAGCAAAACCAGGCTCAATACGATGGTACGCACCAATGATGGTTTTGAAATCTCAGAAGTGGACTTGAAGTTACGTGGGCCGGGCAATATAGAAGGCACCCAACAAAGTGGAGTGCTGGATTTGCTGGTGGCCGATATCGCCAAAGACGGTGAAATCCTCCAGGAAGCCCGGCTTTCAGCCATGAATATCTTGCAAAAAGATCCTGAACTTAGCCTAAACGATCATTTAACGATCAAAACACATATCCATTCCCTGAAAAAAGATGCTACCAATTGGAGTAGGATCAGTTGACGATGATCATTAGGAAATTAGCAGATAAGTTGATAAAAGAGCGATTTCTTATACATTGTGTAACAAAAGTCGCTTTTTGGTGGAATTTCGTTAACAAACCACTTTTATGATTAATTAATAAGCAAAAGCTAAAAAAAAATTCAAAAAAAATTAACTATTTTTAGTTTACAAATATCGTAATGAAAAACGCATTTTTCTTTTCGTTTTAGAAAAATGATAAAAATATGACCAAACTGTCTTTTTGGCTTTAATAAAAATGTCAAATGAACAGTTTCCCTTTCTTAGTACTGTTCTATTAAGATGAAATCTACTTTTATTAAATGCAATTATTTAAGTATATTACTGGTTCCCAAAATATTATTTTGAAAAGGATAGAATTGTAATATTTACTGTTGATGTAGAATAATATGCTGAAAAAAAGCCAATAATTTTCAATCATATAAACATATCAATAGCTGATTCAAAATATTATTTTGAATTTGTTTTAAAAAACAAAATACAAAATAAGTAGCTGAATTTACCATTAATTTAGAGTTGAATGAAAGATTCTCAACAACAGACACTATACTCCCCGGAGTTTGAACATGATGCATGTGGTATTGGCTTTGTCGCTAATCTCAAAGGAAAGAAATCACATCAAATTGTGGAAGATGCCATCATCATGTTGCAAAATATGGAACATCGGGGAGCTTGTGGTTGTGAACCTGATACTGGTGACGGCGCAGGTATTTTAGTGCAAAAACCCCATGGTTTTTTTCAGGAAGAATTAAAACCTCAAGGTATCACACTTCCGGAATTTGATGCGTATGGCATAGCCATGATTTTTTTCCCACTAGATGAAAATCAGAGAAAAGAGTGTTTACACTTATGGGAAAAGACAGTTGAACAACTTGGCCTTAAACTGATATGCCACCGTAAAGTTCCAACTAACAACCACGGCTTGGGTCGTTCTGCAAAATTAGTAGAACATCACATTGAACAAGCTTTTATAAAGCTAAAGGATGGCAACAATACTGATCCGATGGTTTTGGAACGTCGCTTGTTCATTCTCAAAAACCTGGTTTCCCATACCATTCATCATCAGGTAGAAGGTACTATTGATAGGTTTTACGTTGCCTCATGTTCTTACAATACCATCGTATATAAGGGTCAGCTTACTACTTTTCAGGTGCGTCCCTATTATACCGATCTTCAAAAACCCAATTTTGAATCAGGTTTGGCAT
>JBBSOG010000192.1:0-10402 GCA_038259985.1 Cytophagales bacterium | reverse complement strand
TCAATTTCATTAAGCAGGCGGGGTCGGTTACTGCTTCCTTTGGATTTGCTTTTGCTTTGCCAGCTGCCTTCTTTGATGTTCTTACTGATGATCTCTTCCACATAGGTATTCCATTCTCCACAGGCATCGCACTTGCCCTGCCATTTGGGGGATGAGTTACCACAATTCTGGCATGTAAATAGTGTTTTTATCTTAGCCACGCTTTTATTAATGTTATAGTTTTTAATCTAAATTGTTGAGGTTAAGGATGTTAAAATTTCAGATGCAATACGTTTAGGCTTAATAAACAACCACACTATTGCACCACAACTCTTTCTCATAATTAACAAATATTCTTGTCAATTTCCTCCCTTAAAAGTTAAGAACAAGTAGGCTTTTTTTTGTTTATAAAACATGCCTTCATATATCAATGCCATAGGAACTGCTGTTCCCCGGCACAAATTAGAGCAGTCTAGCCTTGTTGAATTCATGGCGAAAGCACATCAGATACAGTCAGGAGAAAAACAGCGCCTCAAAGCACTTTATCGTGCGTCAGGAATCAAATATAGACATTCTGTACTCCCTGATTTTGCCAATAACCCTGAAGCGTTCAGCTTTTTCCCTAATAATGATTTATTAGAACCGTTCCCCAGCATAAGCCAGCGTATGGCTGTGTACCGTAAAGAAGCTTTGAACTTAAGTTTACAAGCGGTTGAAGAATGCCTTGTGTCTCAGAAGACGATTCAAGCTAAAGAACTAACCCATCTGCTTATGGTCAGTTGTACCGGCATGTATGCCCCGGGCGTTGATATTGAATTGGTGCAAGCACTTGGACTTGATGGTAGCATTCAGCGTACTTGCATTAATTTTATGGGTTGTTATGCTGCATTTAATGCTTTGAAAATAGCCAATCATATTATTAATTCAGATGCTCAAGCCAAAGTGCTGATTGTTTGTACCGAGTTGTGTACTATTCATTTTCAAAAGAATAACGATGAAGATACGTTGTTAGCTAATGCGCTGTTTGCAGATGGATCAGCGGCAGTGTTACTCAGTGGACAGTCAGAAAAAGGGAAATCCCAGTTAGCACTTGAACAATTTTATTGCGACCTAGCACCGGAAGGAAAAGAAGATATGGCTTGGGAAATTGGGGATTTTGGCTTTGAAATGAAACTTTCGGCGTACATTCCTGAGATTATCCGTAAAGGAATCCATCAACTGACTGAGCGTTTAGTCAGCAAATTGTCATTGAATAAGGTAATGCATGAAGGAGATAAAAAAGGGCATATAGCAGATTATTTTGCTATTCATCCGGGAGGGAAACGAATTCTCCAGGTGATTGAAGAGGAATTAGCTCTGTCGGAAAGTGATAACCGCTATGCTTATCATATTCTCAAAGAATTCGGTAACATGTCGTCACCTACGATTCTTTTCGTCCTCAAAGCACTGCTCAATGATTTATCGGGTAAAGACCACAACAAGCAGGTACTCAGTTTTGCCTTTGGGCCGGGGCTCACCTTAGAGAGTATGCTTTTGCGTATTCATTCTCAGTAATTTTTTCTTAACTTCCTTTTCTATCAAACTAACCAAATTATGAAGACCGAAGGAATGCTGAAAGCAGATGCGCTGAAAGGAAAAACCATTATCGTGACCGGTGGAGGTACTGGATTGGGCAAATCCATGGGAAAATATTTTTTGGAACTGGGTGCTAACCTGGTAATTACCAGTCGCAAAATGGAGGTCCTGGAAGCTACTGCGAAAGAACTGATGAAAGAAACTGGCGGAGAAGTTCTGCCTATTGCTTGTGATGTACGCAAGTACGAAGAGATTACGGAAGTCGTTAAGCAAACAGAGGAGAAATTTGGAAAAATAGATGTACTGCTCAACAATGCAGCAGGAAACTTTATCAGCCCTACCGAAAGGCTTTCGCACCGGGCCTTTGATATTGTGGTGGATATCGTACTTAGAGGAACATACAACTTCACGCTGGCAGTGGGCAAAAACTGGATTGAGAAAAAGCAATCAGGTAATATGCTTAACATCGTGACCACTTACGCCTGGACTGGTTCGGGGTACGTTACGCCTTCTGCCTGTGGCAAGGCTGGCGTATTGGCACTTACCCGCTCTTTGGCAGTAGAATGGGGGAAATACAATATCCGCATGAACGCGATTGCCCCGGGACCCTTCCCTACTGAGGGGGCATGGAGCCGCTTGTTACCGGGTGAACTGGCCGAAAAGTTTGACCCTGCCAAGCAAAATCCTCTAAAAAGAGTAGGAGATCATCAGGAATTGGCCAATCTGGCTGCTTACCTAGTTTCAGATTATGCGGGCTATATGAATGGGGAAGTAGTCACCATTGATGGCGGTGAATGGCTAATGGGCGCCGGAGAATTCAATCATTTGGATGAAATTCCCCAAGCGATGTGGGACCAGATGGAAAAGATGAGGGGTAAGAAGTAGTTATCCTTCCCCCAAGCTATACACTTTTACCTGCGAATCCTTTAGAGTCATGGCCAAGGTAATCTCAAATTTGCCATTCTCCCATTCTTCAATGGTGATAAACTGGTCTTCCTTTTCATTCTCAAATTCCCAGTAATAAAAGAAAGCTTCGTTCTCGCTTGACGTATCACCATTTGCAAAAAAAGAAGCCTGATTGGAATATTCAAAAAAGAACATCTCTCCCTCAAATTCAAATTCACCTTCCGCTGCTTCATCCATTCGGTCTAGGTCAGTGCGATTGATCGGAAGCTCGCGCAGCTTGAGGGAACGATGGGCAAATGTAACATCCAGCCCATCATCTTCTTCTATACTGATCCATACTTTTTTACTTCCATTGTCCCCTTCAAGTTCATACCACTCACTGCTCTCACCTTCGCGATAGATGCTTTTGGAAAGTATGGTTACATCATACTCTTCCATGAGCGGGCCTACATGCATTAGGTGAATCACCCCGCCTTTCCCTACATTGTCTAGGGTAAGTTCTTTGGGGATGTTGAGTTTTGCTTCCTCTTCCTTCTTTTGTTTATTTTTTTGCCAGAAAAACAAGCCAACAGCAGTAATTACAATGATAAAAAAAATGAGTGACCACATAAGTAGAAATAAATATGTAAGGCTCCGTTTTGTAAATTTACTCGGAGCCTTTGGGTTTACTGATCTTTATTAATGCCCATCTTTGCCTTCAGGGCAGCCAATTTATCACTGGCATCCATTGAACTTGAACCTAATGCCTTATCTATTTCATCGTCCACTGACTTAGGCGCAGCAGCGATTTCTCCGTAAGATTCGGCCAAGGATTCTTCCTCTTCCACTTTGGTTCTCATGCGCTCTAGCATAGCTACCGTACTGGAAGAATCAATGCCAGCCATTTGTTTGTTAAGTTTCTTGGTAGCCGTGCTCACCTTAGCCCGGGCTTTCAAAGTGCGCAGTTCATTTTCCCATTTGGAAATCCTGCTTCTCAAGTCATTTACTTTAGCTTCCAGGTTGGCGGTCATATTGTCGTACTTCTCTACTTCAGCCTTGGTACGGGCAATTTCCTGGTCAGCATGTTCTTTTTTACTCAGTGCTTCAGTAGCTAATCTATCGCCTTCAGTAGGATCTAGCTGTCCCTGCTGCGCTCTTTGTAACAATAGCATGGCCTTCTTTTCATAATCAACCGACTGTTGTTCATGGTTTTTCATATCCCGGCGGGTACGAATGGCAATCGCCTTCACTTCTGCCAGGCTTTCCAGGGCACCGCCCAAATCCTGCTTCAAGTCACGGATTGCCTGCTCACTCATTTTCACCGGGTCTTCCATGTTATCTATCATGGAGTGGGTTTGTGCTTCCCCCACTTTAAAAAGTCTTCTGAATATGCTCATAATCTATAATTATTTGAGTTTTTACTTATTTAGCAAATTTAAGAAAATCGTTGGCGTGTTCTGCCATCATCAGTCCAATAGCATTAATTGTGGCCTCAATTTCATTTTGGTCCATGTTCTCAAGTTGGAGGGTATCCCGAAAAATCACCCGGTCTTCATCATCCAAAACCAATGCCCCATGCACTAAACTGCGGTTGATTTGTAGTAGTTTTTTGAGCACACTACTGTCATCAGGATTTTTAAGTTTAAATAGAAGCTGCTCAAATAAAAGGATCTCGCCTTCACAGTCAATAATGAGATTACTAATGCCCTGGTCTTCATCAGATATGATAACCATTCCTTCTTCGGCATCTTCAGTTTGCGTGTCAAAGCCCAGTTCAAATAAAAATTTCTTTACTTTGTCAAAATGTGAGACCATAGTATAATTCGGTTTAGTTGATGTAGTAAATATAAATACTTTTTATAGTCGGTTAAGTAGACATAGATATTTTTACTATCTAACTACTTTTTTATTAAATAGCAATTTATGAAGCTGTTCGTTAACGATACTCCTGTAGAGATTGTTGGTCAGGATAAAATTCTTGATGAAAATCAATACGAATATACATTTGATGCCCGACAGCACAAATTCAGTAGCATCAAGCTCAAAGACGATGTGCTAGTGAAAAATGCCAACGAAGCCTACATCAAAGATTGCCTAGATTATTTCAATAAACAGAAGGTAAAAAAATTAGACAGCATCACATTTGTAGTGCCTAACATCAACAAGGTAAAGGAATTTGTCAAAAACCAATATTTAGTGATAGAAGCCGCGGGCGGAATAGTTCGCAAAGAAGGAAAGATTCTGATGATCTATCGCCTGAAAAAATGGGACTTGCCAAAAGGCAAACTGGAAAAAGGTGAATCTCCACTGGTGGGTGCATTGCGTGAGGTAGAGGAGGAATGCATGGTCAAGGCAGAAGCTATCCAGGAAGTATGTCATACATGGCATACCTATACCCGTAACAAAAAAAAATATCTCAAAAAAACGTACTGGTATGCTATGAACAACCTGGATGACCGAAAAATGAGGGCACAGACTGAAGAAAGTATTGAAGAAGTACGATGGATGAGTGAAGGTGAAGTAAAAGACTTACTGTATGAATCCTATTTCTCTATACGATACGTTCTTAGGGAGTATTATAAAGCGTTTGAAGCTTAGAGCTGATAAGGCAGAAACTCGTTGACATCGCCACCATAACGATGGACTTCACGGATGATAGAGGAATTAATGTGAGCGTATTGGGGCGATGTAATTAAAAAGACTGTTTCCAGCTTACTGTTCAGATGGCGGTTGATCTGAGAAATACTATTCTCATATTCAAAGTCTGTAGTATTTCTTAAACCTCTCAGCAGATAATTTGCCTGATGCTTTTCTGCGAGTTCCGCCGTTAGTTCATCGTAGGTAATTACTTCTACTTGCTTGTTATCAGCGAAGGTTTCCCTAATATGTCCGATGGTTTTTTCAATAGGAAAATAACGCTGCTTTCTGCTATTATGCCCGATACTCACAATAATTCTGTCAAACAAATGCAGGCCACGATGCACAATGTCCGCATGTCCATTGGTGAATGGATCAAAGGAACCCGGGAATAGGGCGATTTTCATCTATTCACAAACGTAAATGCTGTATAAATCAAAATATTGGTGGTCAGGCACTTCATCAAACGTATAGTTGAAATTCAAGTAAGATGGATGCCCTCCAAAAGATATATTTTTGATATACTTATGAAGTGCTTTGAAATGGGGGGAGTTAGCACTGATGTTTCCCCAAACAATAGCCTTGGTTTCCTGTTGGCCCATACCCATTTCCTGCATGGCTAGCATGGTATACTTGACAATGTCCTGCTCTTTATCGTAAGGAAAACGATTATATAAAAGCAGCTTATTGTCTTCGGTGATCACCAGACTAAAATTATTTCTGCCTATGTATATATAAAGATCTTTGTAGTAAGTGAAATCACGGTGGCTCTGGATGCCTTCCATAAAAGCACTGCCATGATGGACCACCTGTACCGTCAATGTAGGGTAAATAGACCGGACCCTTTCAATGATTTTTCGCTCAGCAGCAAAGACACATACTGCCTCCGACTGAATATGCTTATAATAATAAAAATCATCCAGTTCATTGTCTACTTCGGTACTTAGCTTAAGATAGTCGCGAAGATTGTCACTGGAAAAAAGTTTGGCAGGAAGAACGGCAAATTTCTGGTTCTTCATCGCCAGTTTTACAGATTTCCAGTAGCCCGCCATCAGTAAATGATGTCCCTCAAAAAGCTTGTATAATGTATCAATCAATACATTAGTAGAAGAAATGCCTTCCAACTCGTAATCTTCAAGCAGAAGGCATTTATTATTTCTTGTATCAATGACACAAAACTGAAAATCATGTCTGCCTACCAATAAAGACAGATTATAATGTGTCAGGTCATCGATACTGAAATTAGTATCTTTTAAACGGTTAACTAGATGATAGTTTCCAATGTCTTGCTCCAAAACGAGAATAATTTAACTCCGCAGTGATAGATAGCCATTCCTATTCCCAGTTACCTGCGGTAGTCACTTCAGTACGGGACCCTACTCTCAGTGGGCCTTTAATACTGTTTTCGCCACGGCGGGTAGGATTAATAGGGGCAGAATCTTTTACTTCAAATACGTCAACATCTACGCCACTGCGTTGAATTTTATCGGCAAAAAGTTCAAATTTGGCACGGGTGACAGGTACGTACATTAACTCTTGTAATGAAAATTTCTGATAATTAGGCCTATCATAGATTGAATCACGTACGGCGATCCTTCCTACCGTATCAATTGTGATTGTTGTTTCCTCAGCGCCATAGTCCAGAAGTACCGTTTCTTCCCGTCTTTGCGTGATATAAATCGTACCGGTATCAATAAAGCTAATAAGCTTATCCCAATCGCTGGTAAATTGTCCATTAGCATCTTTGTAGGCTACTTCTGCATCCCTGATAAATCGCAGCTTCTCAATAACACTGCGCTCGATGGTCGCAACACGTGCTTCCTCCTCGACACTGCTCATGATGCCATTCACCAGGTAGTAACCAATACCGATAGACATGAGCAAAAAGACAAAGGTCAATACTTTAGTAAGGTTCATTGTGTAGTAAGTTTTTTTACAATTATAGACAATTTACAGGTAAATCATAACTCATGAATCCGCTATTTTAATGTTTTATCTTCAAATTTAAAATAACCTTGCATATCTAGTAAGTTCAAAGGCTGTGTACAGAGGTTGAGCATATGGTGCATTTGGCCACCTTTTTCTCTTCCGATGCTCGTAGGTGACATATACGCTGCACTTTCTAAAATTTGATCCTCACTTTCCATTTCAGGATCAAAACCTATCTCAAGCCTCCCCCCTATGGTATATACTGCAAAAAAAAGCTCAATAGCATGCAAAGGAGGAGATAAAAATTCGTGGGTAAAAAGGAATTTTTCTACTGCTATTCTTAGTCCGGTCTCTTCATAGAATTCTCTCTCGAGGCAAGCTTCTGCTGATTCACCAAATTCCATCCCTCCACCAGGAGGAGAAAAAAAATAGCCTTTATCACTTAAACCCTTGTGTTTGACCAGCAAAAGATCCTCTCCCGAAAAGCAAAGCCCACATACCCTTATCCGTAACCGTTTTCCATATATTTCCCTGATGGCTTCTGAAGCGGACTTTGGCATAAACTTAAAAGTTTAAAAAATAATAAATATGCCAGCAATAAAAACAAGATAACGCGCTATTTCAAAGTAGTATAATATACCCTCAATTTGACACTATCGGCCTCAGTAACCAATTGTGTAAGGCCACTATTCAAGTCATTGGGATATAGCAATACCTGGGAATTATCAATAAAACCGTCCACCAGATTTTGTGCATAGCTGGTTAGTTTCACATTGTAAGCCATATTTGCAGAATCATAAGCAATTTTTGACGCTCTTACAGCAATAGGCCGTTTATTAATAGTATTGTATACATAGTCAGTATCATTATAAACACCCACTGCAAAGTACTCGCTTTGTTGGGTATCATATGCGCTAAATCTGGAAAGTCCATCGTCTTGAAGCTGAAAGCCCGAAAGAACGGCAGGGGGTGCAATGTTTTTATCTGCATTACTAAGCCCAATATGCAGCAAAACCCTGTTCAGTAGTACCCGCTCAGGATTTGTTTTTACAAATTCTACCAGGGGCTGTAAATCTAGCCGGGGAATAATCCCGGTAGTAGATTGTAGATAGAAACGATTATCGGTCGCTGACCCCACTTCCAATGGTTGGTCAAGCTCAGATAGTGCAGTACCACTTCGATCTACTTTTACACCATTAAATATTTTAGTGGCAGTGAAGGCAAAAGACTTCGAGGCAGTATCAGCAGGAGCACTGTAATACATCACCATCTGCACCCGGACAAAACCACTTACAAAGGCATTTTCAGAACCCGGGGAAAATGCCAAGCCCTTAAAGTAATCTTGGAAAAGGGCACTGCTATCCAGTTCGGTAGCTTTCGCTTTCAGTTTTTCCAGCAAATCATTCCCTATAGCATCACTTAAGCGTAAGCTCAAGGTATCAGCAGGTTTTTCTGCATTGGCTGTAAAGCTCAAGGAGCCAATAAGCATGGGGTCATAAGGAATCGAAGAATCCTGATAATACTCTATTGTATCATTAAATGGCTCTGATAGCTGATGAATATCTATGGTTTGCTGAAGATTAGCTCCGGCATCACCATAGAAATAACTTTTGGCAACCAGCAACACCAGGGAATCAAGCTGATCATCGGCCTCGGCTTTATTCACAGCACCAGTACTAATACCCATGTTGATATATCCGGTAGCTGCTACTTTGCCAAAATCTGGGTTCAGATAGTTGCCTACCAATATCCGCTCAGCATTCTTAGTATTTATGGAATCACGCTGTACGAGTTGAAAGGGTAATGTAAATTCAGTATAGGATACGTTGATGTTTTCGTCTTGAGGGTCAAAGTCCAGGCTCAGCAGATCATCATTCTCACAGGAAAGAAAGAGGGCTGATAATGCAATCAGCCCATATTTCCCTTTAGCTAACCAATTCATTATATAAGTTAAAATATGAATCGAGGAGGTTATCATCTTTTTCAATGGTATCAATCTTTTTCTCACTATCACACGCTTCTAATAAAGTATTCAAGTTATCATTCTCCCCATCTTCCGCTTTGATAATAGCGTCGGCATATTCAATACCAATTTTGATGAACCCATCGTAGTCTGCAGACTGTAGGTTGACCAGCATGCTATCATCAATGTCCATCATTTTGACTTTATCCAAGAGGTTCACATCAAATTTATGCTTGAACGGGTTATTATAAACGGTGAATACCGTCTTAGTATTTTTGAAGAGCGGATCATTTTTATAAGTGGTCTTCAAATACATAGGGATAAGGCTTGTCATCCAGTCATTGCAATGCACAATATCCGGTGCCCAGCCCAGCTTTTTCACTGTTTCAATCACCCCTTTGCAAAAGAAAATGGCACGTTCGTCATTGTCTTCATAAAAGTTGTTTTCTTTGTCAAAGAACACTGACTTCCTATGAAAATAATCCTCATTATCAATAAAGTAAACCTGAAGTTTAGCATTAGGGATAGAGGCAACCTTAATCGTCAGGGGCTTCTCTTCTTCACCCACTGCAATGTTAATTCCTGATAACCTGACTACTTCGTGGAGCCTGTTTTTCCGCTCATTAATCAAACCGAAACGAGGTACTAAAATGCGGATTTCCATTCCCCTTTCCTGCATACCCTGTGGTAGCTGCCTTACAAAGTCGGCTACTTCGGAAGTTTGTAAAAAAGGATTGATCTCACTGGCTACATAAAGAATTCGGAGTTTTGACATATTCTTTGCGGATTTGTTTGTGTTATAAGGAAAGCATGCGCAAAATTACGGAAATTTTACCATATTTCCACTTTTTTTCAATTGCAGACTGCGTTTGCATATTTATTCGTATTAAAACTTGTAATAATGCAAACATTTGAAAGCATTAATTCAATTAAATTTTACCTGGCCAAAAAAAGACAGGAAAAGCACTTTATCGGCTTTGTACCCACCATGGGGGCACTTCATCAGGGCCATCTGACATTGATAGAAAAGGCCAAAAAAGAGAATAATATTGTGGTTTGTAGCATTTATGTAAACCCTACCCAGTTTGATAACACAAATGACCTCAAAAAGTATCCCCGAAACATAGAACGCGACAAAAAATTGCTGGAAAGCGCCGGATGTGATGTATTATTTTTACCTTCAGATGATGTGATGTACCCTGAGGGCAGGGAAAACAATCCAAAACTAGATTTTGGGGTCTTGGACAAAGTAATGGAAGGCAAGTTTCGGCCCGGACATTTTAGCGGAGTAGGGCTTATCCTGTCAAAACTTTTTCATATCATTCCGGCTGATCGTGCGTATTTTGGGCAAAAGGATTTGCAACAGTGCAGTGTAGTACAAAAGCTAATCCGGGAGCTTTTTTTTGACCTGCAACTCTGTATCGTCCCGACTGT
>JBBSOG010000191.1:0-10441 GCA_038259985.1 Cytophagales bacterium | reverse complement strand
TCCGTAAGCTTTTTGGTCAGACCTTGGACAATCCCGCTTATGAAAATATCATTCTCAAAATCAGGTTGCCGAAAGCCATCACCGCGGTGCTGGCAGGATCGGCATTGGCGGTGGGAGGCTTACAGATGCAGACTCTTTTTCGCAATCCGCTGGCCGGGCCTTCGGTGCTGGGTGTCACTTCCGGGGCCAGTCTGGGCGTAGCCCTGGTCACTCTTTCTAGCGGACAGGCCACGACCCTCTACGCCATTCAGCAGTTAGGCATCAGTGGAAGTTGGCTGATTGCCATCGCCTCCAGCCTGGGTGCCGCTTTGGTGTTATTTATTGTTTTAGGGATTTCTTTTCGGGTCAATGATTACGTGGTGCTACTCATCGCTGGGATTATGATCGGTAATATTACGCTTTCGCTGGTCAGCCTCTGGCAGTATTTTAGCAATCCCGAACAAATTCAGAATTACCTGCTCTGGACTTTTGGCAGCCTGTACGGCGTCACACAACAACATTTGGGAGTGATGTCGTCGGTAGTCGGAGCAGGCTTGCTGCTCACCTTTATGTTGAGCAAACCACTCAATGCTTTACTCCTCGGCGAGCATTACGCGCAAAGCCTGGGAGTCAACATCCGGCAGTTACGCATCGGGGTCATCATTGCAACCAGTCTTTTGGCCGGAGCGGTCACTGCCTTTTGTGGGCCTATTGGTTTTGTGGGCATTGCCGTGCCCCACCTGAGCCGGGGGCTTTTCCATACCGCTAACCACAGCATACTCCTTCCTGCCTCCGCCCTGATAGGTGCCATTACCCTTTTAGTTTGCGACTTGATCGCCCAGGTACCGGGCAGTGCCATCACTTTACCGCTCAATGCCATCACCGCGCTGATCGGTTCGCCGGTGGTGATCTATGTTATTTTGAAGAATAGAAAACAGCAGGGTGTTTTTCATTAAGGTTAAAAGTTAAAGGATGAAAGTTTAAAGATGCAAAACGAGAGAACCATACTTTCCACCAGAGGACTTTCGGTTGGCTACGCAGCTGACAAAAAGCTAATCTCCGGTCTGAATATCCATATCAAGACGGGGGAATTGATCTGCCTGTTGGGTAAGAATGGGGCAGGCAAGTCTACGCTACTGCGCACTCTGGCAGGGATGCAAGCGGCACTGGAAGGAGAGGTTCGCATGGATGAAAAGCTTATCTCAGAAATTTCGCCCCAAGCATTGGCACGGCAACTTAGCCTGGTACTTACCGAAAGAGGCATTGCGCCAAACTTGCGGGTCCATGAACTCATCAGTATGGGTAGGCATCCGTACACCGGATGGTTTGGCCGCCTCAGCAACGACGATGAGCAGATCGTGGAGCAGGCGATGGAAGATACCGGTACACGCCCTTTTGCCCTTCGCCCATTCTACGAACTCAGCGATGGGGAAAAGCAAAAAGTGATGATTGCCCGTGCCCTGGCGCAGGATACACCGCTCATCATCCTGGACGAGCCTACCGTGCATCTGGACTTGCCCAACCGGGTGGAAATTATGCAACTCCTCCAAAGACTCGCCCATGAAAAGCAGAAGGCAATCCTGATGAGTTCGCACGATCTGGAACTGGTGTTACAGTCGGCCGATCAATTGTGGCTGCTGCACCAGCAAAAAATTGAGTCCGGTGTACCGGAAGACTTAGTTTTGCAGGGTAAATTACAGGAGAGCTTTCAAAGCAACCACATAGTTTTTGACCAACAGAAAGGCACTTTCGTCATCCGTCGGCAGCCACATCAGTTGATCAATTTGCAAGGCGAAGGTGATCTCGTCTACTGGACCAGGCAGGCATTGGAAAGGGTGGGTTTTAAAGTTGTTCAGGACTCTAATGTCAGCCTAACTGTACTGATACAACCTACCACGCCAGTACCAAGCTGGACGATACAAGGGCAAGGTCAGTCTATATTATGTCGTTCCCTTGCTGCGCTGCTGGACAAGCTGAAGGAGAAGCAGTATGATGTTTCCGAGAAAGTCATGAACGAGAAATGAAGCGATACTTGTACATAGCACTGCTGTTGATGTCTACCCCTTCTCTAGCCCAGGAAGCGGATACGATATTATTGGATGCACTTGAAATCTACGGCATTCCCACAGAAAAATATGCCGTTGGCAGTGCTGTGGTGCGCATTGATTCAGTGGCCAAGGCTTCACAAATCAACGGCAGTCTCAGCGATCTGCTGCAACAGGAAACGGCGCTTTATTTCAAAGAATATGGTTATGGTATGATCTCTGGCGTCTCCATGCGAGGCACTTCTTCCAGTCATACCGCCGTGCTGTGGAATGGAATTAACCTCAACTCCCCTACCCTGGGTTCTACCGATTTCTCCAACCTGCCAGCCTTTATGTTTGATGCTGTGCAGGTACATTATGGTGGCGGTAGTGCGCTCTATGGCAGCGACGCTATGGGGGGAAGTATCGTTTTACAAAGTCACGCGCCCGAACAGGTAGGTATCCAGGTACAGGCCAGTCAAACTATCGGCAGTTTTGGGCAATATTTTTCGGGGATCAAAGCAAATATAGGTTTACAAAAGTGGCAACTGGCAACCATTGTCTACCGAAACAGTAAGCAGAATGACTTTCCTTTTGAAAATACCGCCAAGTACGGCGCTCCTCAAGAACGCCAAGAAAACGCCGATGTACACAACTTCGGGCTGATACAGGAAGTCAGCTATCAGCCTACTACTAACCGTAGGTTTAGCATGAATGCCTGGTATGAAGAAAGTGAAAACGGTATCCTTCCCTTGATGGGCAATAATCTGAAGAAAGAAAGCTACGAGCGAATTGAAGATACGCACCTGCGCCTATCCTTTCAGTATCAGCATCAGGCGGCCTGGGGTTATCTACAAGCCACAGCGGGCTATGTACATGACCGGCAAATCTATGATCAACAAAGTCCGATCGCTGCCGGACGCACTTTGGGCAGGATACAATATGACAAGAAAATTAGTGAGAAATGGAGCCTTAAGCTGGGCAGCGACTGGCAGCACGTTACGGCGGAGGCAGAAAGCTACAATCAGCGACCTTCGCAACTACGGGCCGATGCCTTTGCCTCGGCAAGCTTTCAGGCCCTGGATTGGTGGAAACTAAGCCTGAACCTCCGTCAGTCGTGGGTGAGTGGATATCAAAACCCCTTTTCTCCCGCAATTGGCAGTGAAATCAACTTGTTGAAAAACAATGGCCGGCAGTTGACCCTGAAAAGCCAGCTTACCCGTAACTATCGGGTGCCTACTTTCAATGATTTATACTGGCAGCCGGGTGGTAACTCTGAACTCAAGCCAGAAAACGGCTGGGGTTATGAAAGTGGGTTACAGTACCAGAACATCCATTTCACTGCGGAAGCCACCTATTTCCATACGAGTGTAGAGGACTGGATTGTATGGCTGGACCAGGGAAGCTTTTGGAGTCCGCAAAACTTCAGAAAAGTAGTAGTAAATGGCTTGGAAATTCGCGGAAAATATCAAAAAGACTGGCGGGATATCAAGCTTGGTTTTAATACAAACTATGTTTTTACTTCTTCCCTGAATAAAATTCCGATGAACGAATACGATCGCTCCGAAAATAAGCAGCTGCCCTACGTACCCCGCCACCGGATCACATTCAACACCAGTGTCCAATGGAAAGACTGGACGACAGCATTGCTCAGTCAATGGACCAGCAAACGCTTTCTGACGACCACCAATGAAAGTAAATTGGAAGGCTATGGCCTGCTTGACTTTCGGCTGGGAAAGTCCTTTAGCTGGTGGAAGATGCAAAACTCCCTGAGCCTTCGTGTCAACAATCTTTTAAACTCTAATTATCAAAATGTAGCCAAGCGGCCGATGCCCGGCAGAAATTACCAACTCAGTATCCAACTCCATTTTTCCGACTAACAAAATCATTCATCATCCATCATCCATCATTATTTAAAAACCCATGACTTTAACCAAACAATTTCTCGCTTATTTTTTACTTTCCCTGGTACTACTCGGTGGCTTTGGCTGCGATGACGATTCGCCCGATATGCCTGTCAGAGGTGATATTATCATTGTCAATGAAGGTAACTTTGGGCAGGGCAACGGCTCCATCAGCTTATATGATCGTATCACTGAAGAGGTCAGCAATAATATATTTGCCAACGCCAATGCTTCCCGGACAATTGACGCCAGTATCCAATCGGTCACGGTGAATGGCGATCAAGCGTTTATCGTTTGCAATGCTGCTGACAAAATTGAGATCGTCAACGCTGAGACCTTTGAAGCCCTGCAAGCCGCGATAGTGGATGAAGATTTGATCAATCCGCGTTACCTGACGGTTGTCGGCGATAAAGCCTACGTCTCCGTTTGGGGCGCTTTTGATGAGAACTATGCGCTTCCCGATTCTAAAGTCGCGGTCATTGACCTGAAGACCTTTACCATCACCAAATACATTGCTACTGAGGACGGGGCAGAAGGTATAATGGCAGTAGGCAACAAAGTATTTGTCGCTAACAGCTATACCAACAAACTCACGGTCATCAACACCAGCACTGACGAAGTGGAAAAAGTATTGACCCTATCCGGAAGCCCGGTAAGTTTAGTGCTTGTTGAGGATGAAGAATTGTGGGTCAGTGTGGCCGGTGCCAGCGATCAGTTTATTGAAATTGATACCGACGACAATACTATAGAAACAACCCTGGTGGTAGAAGGCACTAACAGCACCGGTAAGTTTGCTGTGAATGATGCGCTGGATATGATTTACTACATCGGCGCGGAACCCTGGCCAGCTGTCACCACATCAGTTTATGCACTTTCAATGGACAATGCTTCCGCAAGCCCAGAGGAACTGATCAGCGGAAATTATTACTACGCCATCGGTAGTGATCCTTTAACCAATAGTATTTTTGTAGGCAACAGCAACTCATTTCAGGGAGAAGGGACGGTACTTCGCTATGACCAGGAAGGCAGATTGCTAGGTACACATGCCGTAGGTGTTGGGCCTAATGATTTTGTTTTTTAGTCCTATCTAAGTTTTTTCTCAGGTGTGTTTTTCTTATTCATACCTGAGGAATATTTTGCTTTTTTCCTACCAAATCAATAGCTGGTACTTGTCGTATTAATACCTTCACCAAAATATGTCCTCAGCTTTACAAAAAGGAAAATCTAGCATGCATTTTTTTTATTCGTTTTTTGCAGCCATTTGAAACAATTTTGCTGTAAAAAGCCTTATTAGATAGGAGATAAGAAGAACATATTGATTTTTTATTCAAGAATTGATATCCGAAACCCGTGTTATTATTTAGAAGTTTTGGCCCATCTGTTTACTTTTTATTATACAACCGACCCAAAAAATTGTAATTATTCTTCAATAGTCAAAGTTAGTGGCCTTGTAGATTATTTATATCTATATTATTTTTGACTTATACATATATTTTTTATTACTTTAAAAATATCTTTGCTTCAATAAGCTATTATTTTCTCTTTTTTGCTAGATAATCGCTTGATTTTCATTTACATAAAGCAAACGGTTGGTTTCTTGCGTTCACTCGTGATTAAGTGTCATGGAGCTGTTTTCAGCTTATTAAACCCATAATCATACATTGCAAAAGCATACGATTTCAAAAATCCTGAATTTTAAATTTTGTCTGCCGGGTAACGTATCCTTAGGTTCTCTCAGAAGTAAAGGGCAGCCTTTATCAGCAATTTTAAACATACTTCCCTACAGCGCTAAACTGCATATTTATTCTACCCTAATATTAATTCCGGCACACAAGGATTGGTTTGGTGTTGCTTTGAATACAAAACAAAAGAAAGGATTTCTTCCTGAAGCTAAAGTATACAACTCGTTCGGTATCAAATTGCATTTATTTCTACTAAACCTTTTCTAAGCTTTCCGGGGTTGAAAACCCTTGATAAACCAGCTTCATTTATAATACATTCTTCAGGGAAAGCAATTTACGTATCCATCATACTATCACTACTAAAGTATTTTTCATGAAAATCATCATCCATTCTCTCTTCATGCTTTTTCTGACGTGTGTCTTCTTATCTGCCTGTACAGAGAAAGCACAAGGTGTAAAGGAGACAAAGTTACAAAGCCTGCCAGTTACCAAAATTATGGTAAAGGACACTACCCTGCATCATAGCTATGTAGCTGATATACAGGCAGTACAAAACGTTGAACTGCGGGCGCGGGTACAAGGTTTTTTAGAAAGAATCTATGTAGATGAAGGACAAACGATAAAAAAAGGACAACTGCTTTTCAAAATAAATGATGAAGAATATAAAGCAGAAGTGGCCAAAGCCAATGCTAATCTTAAAAGCGCCATTGCCGAAGCCAAAGCTTCAGAACTTGAAGTAGATCGGCTGAAAATACTGGTAGATAAAAATGTAATTTCCAAGACAGAACTGGAAGTGGCCAGGGCAAAGCAGGATGCCGTGAAAGCACGGATTGAAGAAGCACGCTATGCCGAAACCAATGCCACGATGAGGTTATCTTACACCAGCATCAGAGCCCCTTTTGATGGAATTATAGACCGCATACCCCTAAAAACCGGAAGCCTAATTGATCATGGTACCCTCCTGACTACCGCTTCGGATATCAGTTCAGTATATGTATACTTCAATGTCTCTGAGGGAGAATACCTGGAATACGTAAAAAGCAAAATCAATACCCCTGATAAGAAAAGTGATTCCGTCGCGCTGAAGCTGGCGGATGGAAGCGCCTACCCTTACGGGGGAAGTATAGAAACGATGGAAGGGGAATTTCAGGCGAGTACCGGCTCCATTGCTTTCCGTGCCCATTTTCCCAACCCTGAGAAGATTTTAAAGCACGGGGCTACCGGAAGGATTAGTTTGTCCAATACGATTAACGATGCCCTCATGGTACCGCAGAAAGCCGTATTTGAGATTCAGGATAAGAATTTTGTATTCCTGGTAGACTCCAATAACCAGGTAAGGATGAGAAGCTTTGTTCCAAAAGCTCGTTTCTCCCATTACTACATCGTTGAGTCCGGACTTGAAGCCGGTGATCAGATTGTGTACGAAGGTATCCAAAACATCAGCGATGGCATGGAGATTACCCCTCAACCCGTGCGTATGGATTCTCTCGTCGCCATTACTCCATAAAAATGTGAAAACGGTTTTACATATAGCACCATAAATTTAGGTAGCTGTACGAACATCATTAATGACGTTCCAACAATGAGTGATTTTCCCGATGAACCAGTTACCCGAAACTTTGACAAACAAATACGACTGTGAGTCTATGATTTTTAACCCTAAGCCCTGATTAAAATATGTTTGATATCTTTATCAAGAGACCTGTACTCTCCCTGGTAATTTCTTTGCTGATCGTCCTCCTGGGCGTGCTTTCCTTCTTCACCTTACCCATCGCGCTCTTTCCTGACATTGCTCCGCCTTCGGTCAAAGTAAGGGCAAAATACCGGGGTGCCAATGCCGAAGTGGGTGCCAGCACGGTGGCTACTCAACTGGAAAAAGTCATCAACGGGGTGCCTGGCATGACTTATATGACCTCCGTTTCCAGTAACCGGGGCACCAATGTGATCAAAGTGTTTTTTGAAGTAGGGACAGACCCCAATACGGCAGCAGTAGAAGTACAAAACAGGGTTTCTACGGTCGTTAACAACCTACCAGAAGAAGTGGTCAAGGCAGGCGTTTCCACTGAAAAGGAGGTAGAAGGGCTGCTGATGTACATCAATGTGATGAGCGAGGACGCCTCCCTGGATGAAAAATTCATCTATAATTTTGCTGACCTGAACGTGCTTCAGGAATTACGGAGGGTGCCCGGAGTAGGCTATGCCGAAATGATGAGTACCAAAGACTACTCCATGAGGGTATGGCTCAAGCCCGACCGTATGACTGCCTATGAGGTATCTACCGAAGAAGTCATAAACGCAGTTCAGGATCAGAATATTGAAGCAGCACCGGGGATTGTCGGAATCAGCAACGATAAATCGCCGCAGATGCTACAATATGTGCTGCGCTACACCGGAAAATTTGATCAGCCGAAGCAGTATGAGAACTTAGTTATTAGGGCTACAGAAGACGGATCGGTTCTAAGGCTGGGTGATATCGCCGATGTAGAACTGGGCAACCTTAATTACGGTAGGATTTCAAGAACCGATGGCAGGCCCGCCGCTTCTATCATGATCATCCAGCAGCCAGGCTCCAATGCCCGGGCAGTGATTGATAGGGTTAAAGCCCGAATGATTGATCTCGAGTCCAACACTTTTCCTCCCGGTATGGAGTATCAGATCAGTTATGATGTCTCTGAATTTTTAGATGCCTCTATTCATGAGGTTGCGAAAACTTTGGTAGAAGCCTATATTCTGGTATTCCTGGTAGTGTTCATTTTCCTTCAGGATTTTAGGTCTACTTTAATACCAGCGCTTGCGGTGCCAGTGGCGCTTATTGGTGCCCTCTTTTTTATGGAACTAATGGGCTTCTCCATCAATCTTTTGACTTTGTTTGCCCTGGTACTGGCGATTGGTATCGTGGTAGACAACGCTATTGTGGTGGTGGAAGCAGTACATGCCAAGATGGAGGAAACAGGTTTGTCCCCTAAAGAAGCTACTTTCGCAGCCATGCACGAAATCAACGGGGCGATCATCGCGATTACCCTGGTGATGTCTGCCGTATTTGTTCCGGTAGCTTTCTTGTCAGGCCCGGTAGGGATTTTTTATCGGCAATTTTCGCTCACGCTGGCCGTAGCGATTGTGATCTCGGGAGTCAATGCCCTTACCCTGACTCCCGCGCTCTGCGCACTTTTTCTAAAAAACAACCACGGCAAAAAGAAAAAAGGTTTATTTCAGCCCTTTTTCAGAAAATTTAATGGCGGATATAATGCCTTTGCCAATCGTTATAAGCACAGTATTGCATTTCTGGCGGGCAAAAGGGTAATTACGGTCATGCTGCTGCTGTTATTTTTGGTGGCTACCTGGGGTATCAACCGTGTGCTTCCGACGGGCTTTATTCCTACGGAAGACCAGAGTATGATTTATGTGGATGTATCCGCACCTGCCGGGGCTACCGTGGAACGCACCAAGAAAGTGCTGGACGAAATACAAATAGCTTCCAAAAATATTGGTGCGATTGAGTCTTTTACTTCATTGGCAGGCTATAGCATTACCAATGGTTTATCGGGTGCTGCTTATGGCATGGGCATGGTGAATTTAAAAAACTGGGATGCACGGGAAGAAAGCATAGAGGAGGTGATCCGGCAGCTTGAAGATAAAACAAATTACATTAGCGATGCCCAGATCAAGTATTTTCTTCCCCCTACCGTTCCTGGTTTTGGTAACTCCAGCGGTTTCCAAATGAAAGTACTGGACCGTACCGGAAGTGGCAACCTGGAACGCACCGCCCAGGTGACCAACGATTTTATCACTGCCCTAGAAAAAGCCCCTGAAATTAACAATGCTTTTACCGACTTTGATCCGGGCTTTCCTCAGTATATGATCCACGTGGACCAGGATATGGCAGCAAAAAAGGGTGTATCTATTACCACCGCCATGAAGAGCTTGCAAGCGTTGGTAGGAGGGCTTTATACTTCTGACTTTGTCAGGTTTGGGCAAATGTACGATGTGATGATTCAGGCTGCTCCTGAGTACCGGGCAAAACCCGAAGATATATTGAGCCTACACGTCAAGAATAACAAAGGTGAAATGGTACCTTATTCTACTTTCGTTACCCTGGAAAGGGTATATGGCCCTGAGCAGCTTACCCGTTTCAATATGTATACTTCAGCTACGGTCAAAGGGAGCCCTGCGCCGGGATACAGTAGTGGAGATGCCATCGCCGCCATTAATAGGGTAGCTAAGGAAGTCTTGCCTCGCGGATACAGTCACGACTGGTATGGGATGACGAGAGAAGAAGTGCAGTCTGGCAACCAGGCGATTTGTGTATTTATCATCTGTCTGTTATTTGTATACCTGCTCCTGGCGGCGCAGTACGAAAGTTTCCTGCTACCGCTACCAGTAATCCTTTCTCTTCCGGCAGGTATCTTTGGCTCTTTCCTCGGCTTGTATCTTTTGGATCTTCAGAACAACATTTATGCACAGGTTTCCTTAATCATGCTGATTGGTCTTTTGGGTAAAAATGCTATCCTTATCGTGGAGTTTGCGATACTGAGAAGAAAAGAAGGAGCTTCGGTACTCAATGCTGCTATTGAAGGAGCAGTATCCAGACTTAGACCGGTGTTGATGACCTCCTTTGCTTTTATTGCTGGCCTTATCCCATTATGTCTGGCTACCGGTGCCGGTGCGATTGGTAACCGATCTATCGGTACGGCAGCAGCGGGTGGTATGTTGGTAGGAACTATTGCAGGCCTGGTGCTTATTCCAGGGCTGTATGTGCTTTTCGCTAAATTTACTGAGAAGAAGGATAAAAATCTTTCTCCACCTGAAAATTCACAAAAAATGGAAATTTCCATCTCAAGCAATTAAGTGAAAC
>JBBSOG010000190.1:0-10448 GCA_038259985.1 Cytophagales bacterium | reverse complement strand
CGATTGACCTTAGCAAAGCGTACAAAGAGCGCATCGTAGACTATATGTTCAAAGAATATGAGCGTGGCCGTACACCTAACCCTGATGTACTCTGCAACCGGGAGATCAAATTTGATATTTTTCTGAAAACGGCGCTCAAACTGGGTGCTGATTACGTAGCTACCGGGCACTATTGCCGGAAGGAAGAAACAGTCAATGCAGACGGCAGCATGACTTATCATTTGCTGGCTGGCAAAGACCGCAACAAAGACCAAAGCTATTTTCTCTGTCAGCTCAACCAGGAGCAATTGAGCAAAGCATTATTTCCGATTGGAGGCTTACAAAAATCAGAAGTCCGGCAGATTGCCCGTGAACAGGATTTGGTGACGGCGGATAAGAAAGACTCACAAGGCTTATGCTTTGTGGGTAAAGTCCGGCTTCCCGAATTTTTGCAACAAAAACTAAAACCAAAGCCGGGTAAGATTATTGAAATACCTGCGGACGCGCCTGTCTACCAGGAGTCGTTAGTTTTGGAAGGTGCAACAGCATCCGGTCATTCAAGCCTTCCTGAAGTGAGCGCCGCCTATGATTATACTACAGATATGGGCAGGGAAGTAGGTACGCACAATGGCGCGCATTTCTATACCATTGGCCAGCGCAAAGGGCTGAATGTAGGGGGCACACCCAAACCTCTTTTTGTAATTGCTATAGACACCGATGAGAATATTGTCTATACCGGGCAAGGGGATGATCATCCGGGTTTGTACCGTCCTGCTTTGTTTATAAGCCAGGCTGAAAATCATTGGATCAGGGAAGATTTAAAATTAGAAAAGGGCGAATCTGCTCCTTTTCAGGTACGTATCCGTTATCGTCAACCTTTGGAAAAAGCGATGCTTCATCAGGAAGAAGATGGACTATACATCGTTTTTGACCGTCCGCAAAAAAGCATTGCTAAAGGACAGTTTGCCGCCTGGTACCAGGAGGATGAGTTAATTGGTTCGGGAGTGATTGCCTAACTCCCGATATTTTTTGCATTGTAGCAAGCCAATACATTTCGGCTTTGATGAATACTATTTTTTCACTCACTAGAATTAATATTGTGTACTTATAGTACATTCCTGTTATTATTTATTTCTTTTTCCATAAGGCGTCCTGATCATTATTGCTTATATTTAAGGAACTACTTGATATTTTGAAAAGCTTTGCTTACTTAAGTGAATCCTATGAAAGTAATAATTACCCTCCTCTTCTTGTGTAATGCCTTTTCATGTTGGGCACAGTCTGAATCTTCTTCCCTATCCAGTACGCTGAGACAGGAGGGGGGCTTCTCTTTTGCCCATTTCAATGAGTTGACCGTCCCTAAGAAAATTTTCCAACAAAAGGATTGTGATAGTTTTCGGGAAGATTTGCTGGAAGCTTATCAAATTAATAAGAATTTTCAGACAGAAGCTTTACTACCAAGTCTGGTGGCGATCGCCTACTATCCTGAACTGCGGAATACCAAAATTCGCTTTGTCAGTTCAGATACTAAGACCACACTGGCGGCGCGCCCTCGTTTTTGGAGCCTGTTCCGGGGGAGGGATAAGCGTACATACAATATTTTTATTGACAAAAAAGTAAAACAACAGGAAGGGGTATTGTTTGAAGATTTTCCTTTCAATGCCCAGGTTGGAGGCTTAGGACATGAATATGCGCACATCATTGACTACTCAAAGCGCAGTAGCCTTAACATCATGTGGCTGGGCATCAAATATCTTTTTAGCAAAAAGACCAGGGCAAAGCTGGAGCATAAAGTAGACAAACTTACCATTGAGAGAGGTTTGGGCTGGCAGTCTATCGCCTGGGAAGAACATGTCATTGAGAACTCCAAAGCTTCTGTAAAATACAAAACCTACAAAAAGAAACTCTATCTCAGTGCCGAACAGATCAGGGACCATATGAACTTATGCCCGCTGTACGAAGAAGCACGTTAAGTAAATGGTTACTTGCGCACTTTGATTTCGTACAAATCAAAATCATCAGACTTGCCGTATCTGGTCAGGTCGTCAAGCGTATAAATTTCCAGCGAAGTTAGGTCTTTAAGTTTGTAGTTATTTACTCCCAGCCCCTCCAGCACCACAAATTCTGATACTTCACCGTAGTTAGTCAAAAAGTATTTTTTACCTATCCTGATATTGTCAAATGAGATGGGCATGATTGGCTTTAAAGTTAAAGGTTTGAAGTATAAGGGTAAAAAAGGAAAAGGTTTAGCATCTAAACGTTATACGCCATAATTTTGCTGTATCATTTGCTTAAACTGTTTAAAAACTTCAGTGTTTAGCGTAGCCTTAGTTACAATTTCTAGGATTTTAGCATGTCCGGAAGTTTCTTCAATAAAAGTCATCAAAATTTCCTTTAGGCTAGCTATGCTTCCCTCGGTATCCCAGTTGATTTGTTGATATGACATCCCAAAATCGCGGGCAGTATTTTCAGCATTCAGCACTTGTTTCGTTTCAAAATATTCTTCCAATTCAGGCTGACTTGCCGGGCCATCAATCATTCTAAAGATTCCTCCCGCATGGTTGTTCAGCAATACGATGCGTAAGTTGGGCAATGTATAATTATGCCAGAAAGCATTACGATCATAAAAGAAAGCCAAATCACCGGTAAGCAGCACCGTTAGGCGCGAAGAAGCGAGTGCTGAGCCCACCGCTGTACTGTTGCTTCCATCTATTCCGCTGGTACCCCGATTGGCAAATACTTCCACTTGCTGATGCTGAGTACCTAAGCCGACAAGATTGGCATAGCGCACGGCCATACTGTTGGCCAAGTGCAAATTAGACTGTTCCGGCAAGTGACGCAATACTTCCTGCACCGCCAAAAATTCATTGGGCTTAGCCAAGTTTTTATCACCGCTGGAAAATACACTATTCATATAACCTGCTGCCCTTCCTTCTTCCTTTTGCCAGTCTTGCGCAAATAAGCTTTGTGCAGACCCATGTTGATGCTTCTCCTGAATAGCTGCAAAAAAAACCAAGGGAAAAGTATGAATAACTTGCGTGAGGGTCTGATAAGTATCAGCCGCCGAACCTTGGGGCTGTATGTGCCAATGCTGTTGAGGGCGGTATTTTCTAAGAAAAAGCTTCAGGTTTTTGGACATTACCGACAAACCAAAAGTGATTAGTAGATCGGGCTGTAGTTTTTTCAAGATAGCCTCATCCTTTTGTGCCAGCAAAATATCAGCATGCTGGATTGCTTCGGGAACCGCATGCATATTGGAGATCACATCGGCCAGTATGGGAATTTTCAGCCGCTGGCTTACTTCTTGTAGCGCTTGGATAAGCTCAGCATCGTATGCGCATTGCCCACAGACAATAAGCTTGCGCTTGGCTTTGTTCCATTCTGTTTGTAAATCCTGGCTTACAATGCTGCTTAATACCGGCGTGGAAGTTAACTGACGAATTACCTTAGCGGGTTGGTCAAAATCAAAGACGTCGTCGGGCTTCGGATAAAAAGGTTCCCTGAGCGGCACATTGATATGCACCGGCCCCCGAGCAGATGCAAGACTGAGGTTAACCGCTTCTGCCATTATTCTACCCGCATGCCAGATATCGGCGTCGGTTTGGCCTATGGGTAATTCAAAACTTGCTTTTACATGCCTGCCGTAGATTTCCCTTTGCCGTATCGTTTGCCCGTCCAACTGGTCTATCCATTCCGGTGGACGGTCCGCAGTAAGAATAATTAATGGGATTTGCTGAAAAAAGGCTTCAGCCACTGCTGGGGCATAATTGTAAGCGGCAGAACCGGAAGTACAAACCAACACGACCGGTTCGCGCAGCTGTCGGGCGATACCCAGGCCAATAAATGCAGCGGAGCGTTCATCACTCACCGTGCGGGTAGTGATTTGTGGATGCCTGACAAAGGCAATGGAAAGTGGGGCACAGCGTGAACCGGGGGAAAGTATGGCCTGACGAACACCTAATTGGGCACAGACCTGTACGATATTGATGATGGAAGGAAGTATCAAACGGATGCGTATTACTTTTATGAACGAACCGGCAAACAGGCAGCAAGTTTGACAAAGTAATGGGAAATAGCAAAGGAAATCGTATGGCAAATTGAACTGAGGATATTAAAACTAGCACGCATTTTTACGGGTGATAAACGGGTAAATATCAATATTTGGCTGTACATTGAATCAAACTTCAAACTACCTTAACTATGCCTTCACCTGCTCACAGAATCCTCTCCATAGATATTTTCAGGGGCCTCACCATGATGCTGATGATCTTTGTCAACGACTTTTGGACGCTGGAGGATGTGCCCAAATGGCTGGAACACGCTAAAGCCGGAGAAGATTATCTGGGCTTCTCGGATATTATCTTTCCGGCTTTTCTCCTTATAGTAGGCTTATCTATTCCTTTTGCCATTGATGCCCGGCGTGCTAAAGGCGATAATGCGTTTCAACTCACGTTGCATATACTACTAAGGACTTTAGCGCTGCTGGTCATGGGGGTGTACCTGGTTAACCTGGAAAATATTGATGGGGCAAATGTAATTATTGGCCGTTATGGATGGGGCATAGTGGTCACCATCGCTTTCTTTTTGATCTGGAACCGCTATCCTAGAAATGCAGATCATAAGAATCTGTACCTTTTTTTACAACTTCTGGGGGTAGGCTTATTGGTTGGGCTATTAGTAATCTACGCAGGAGGAAATACTGAAAACCCAATAGCTTTTCAGCCCCACTGGTGGGGTATATTGGGACTCATCGGCTGGGCATATCTGGTGTGCAGTAGTATCTATGTGTTTACCAAAGGCAAGTTATGGCCTGTTATCGCCGCTTGGTTGTTTTTCTGCTTATTCAATATGGCAGCACTGGCTGGTTGGATAGACTTTCTTTCCCCGCTCCGAAATTTTTACCTGTGGCCGGTAGGGAATGGTGCTATGATGGCTTTCACGATGGGAGGCATCGTAGCCTCGGTTATTTTTCAACAACAGCTAAAGACAGGCACTCACTGGAAATTTGTGAGTACTCTGTTAATGTTGGCGGTGGCTTCACTGTTGTTTGGGTTCATCACCCGGCCATTTTGGGGTGTTGCTAAGCTTGGTGCTACCCCTGCCTGGGTGGGCTTCTGTACTGGCATCAGTTTATTGGTATATGCTTTTTTATTTTGGCTAGTAGATATGCGGGGAAAGAAAAGCTGGGCCAACTTTTTAAAACCCGCCGGTACAAGTACCCTCACCTGTTACCTTATTCCCTACATCTGGTATCCGCTCATTGCCATCCTAGGCGTTAGCCTTCCTTTAGTACTGCGTACCGGTGTCGTAGGCTTGATTAAGTCTATGGTGTTTGCGCTCTTGATTATCGGTATCACGGCTTTACTCAATAAGGCTTATATCAAGCTGAAAATTTGAGGGGAATAAAACCTTATCTGCTAAGTATGAGCGTCTTCAGGAGTGTACCGAAGTAAAGTTTATGATGCGCTTTCAAAAGCGGTAAAGTACGCTAACTTCTGCTGTAGGGGAAAATGTTGCGCTCACTCCAGAAAACCATGTTTCATTATTATTAAAAGTTAGGTCTGCCCTGACACCAGGAAAAGTAGTAGCACCTATATAAAATTGGTTGTTGATATCATACTGTACACCTAACTGATAACCTGCTAGAGGACTTAATCTTCCTTGGGTATTATTATTTTGAAAATTGAAAGACAACCCACCCCCATAAAAAAAGCCATGAACAAATTTAAACTTATCGTTAATATACTTTCTGTTTTCCGTACTGAGGGTCACTGTTAAAAAAGTAGAACCTGAATCAGCATTCGGAGAATTATTGGCTTTGTAGTAACTTAATCCAACAGAAGCGTCATATCTTCTGTATCTATTTTCTTCCAACTGTTTTTTGTAGATCAGGCTGATATCATTTGAAACTTACTGATACCTACACCTATTTCTTTAATGGGCTTTTCTGTTTCGTTTTGAGCAAATAGAGAAGTTATTTGTATAGTGCCTAGCACCAATACCAAAAGTGTAGATTTGAGTGAGTGCATACTTTTAGCGAATTAGTATTTCAATATTAGCTAATTACACTCAACAAAATATAAAACAGGCAAAATTTATTTAGCGCTCAGCTTTAGCCTTAGTAAAGATCATGCAGCAGGTAGTGCCGGCACCGGGATGGTTAGACGCTATGGTAAGGTCCCCACCGATTTTTTCCATCAATTCTTTGCTCAGGCTTAGGCCCAAGCCTGTTCCTTTCTCCCCTCGGGTACCCAGGCTCGGCTGCTGGATGACATTAAAAACATTTTCTATTTGTTCATTAGTGATGCCTACCCCTTCATCGGTGATGCTGATGATCACCTTCTCTCCATTGGCTTCCGCTGCCAATGTAATGGATTTGCCATTAGCAGTAAACTTTATCGCATTGTTCAACAGGTTGCGTGCTACGATGTACGCCATTTCTTCATCAGCGTTGATATGCAAATGATCAGCACAATTTATACTTATCCGGATCTGTTTTTCTCGGATATGGTGTTCGTATAGATCAACCGTTTTTTGGAGCAGGTCTTTCACATTCATAGAGAGGGGATTAGGAGAGAACCCCCCAATCTGGTTTTTTGTCCAGAGTAAGGTATGCCCAACAAACTCGGAGGTCCGGTTGAGCTGAATTTTAAGCTCAGAGAGCAATTCTTTAACCTCCGCTTCGCTGAGCAATTGGTTTTCTAACAGATAAACGAAGCCTTTCAGTGAATCTAAAGGGGAGCGGACATCATGGGAGAGAATAGAAAGTAGACGGTCTTTTACGGTATTAAGCTTTTGATATTCATCATGTTCCCTGCTGATCTCATCGTATTGTTTCTCAATAATCAGGGATTGCTGGTAGCGATTAAATTTGTTTTTTTGCATCAGGTAACAGAAGTAAGCTGCCAACACGGACATACTGATTAGGTTGGGCATTTCCTGAATTAAAAAAAGATTATCACTACCAAACATCCATGTATAGACTGCGAATAGCAATAAAATAATACCGTTGACTATAACGCTTATATTGAAATATAGCCCACTTAGTATGTATAAAAAAAAGATAAGTCCTATTAAGGCGTTGGGCAGGGTAAGCACATAGGTTCGGGCAAAATAATCGTTGGAGATTTCAGCTATGGTAGCAAGTATAATCAGGCTAAAGGAGAGCCATTGAAAACTTTCCGCAGATTTTTTGTAATTTTTGATGATACCATAAATTAGTAAGTAAATACATGATGTTGGTAGGTGAAACATTAAAATATCTGACAAATTACCAGTTCTCATATATTCAACTGGAATTTGAAATAGGATAATCAATGCGGCAACTAATACACCCCTGCTAAAATTATGCTTATCTTCTGCATAATTATACTGCAAGAAACTTTGCCTTTCTTTTTTGCTAAGATTGAGAAATGAAAAATTTTGATGTGTCTTGTCCAATAAGATTTACTTTGTTTTCAGCTACCAAATTTTATACCATCGTAAAAAACTGTAGTAATTTCATTTTTTAATCTATATTCAAAATCAATATTCTCCCAATTAGTTTGATTATTTCCCATAAGATTTGAATAAACCATTCTTTAGTTCTAATCTTTATCTTAAACGAAAATATCAATATGACTCATATGTATTTTTATCTAAAAGGATAATTTACTTAATTGATGTTTTTCTGCTTTGACGTAAAATTATACACCACATCCATATGAAAATACCTATACAATATTTGATATTTTTATGTATTTGGCTTACTTCCTTTTCCTCATCATTCAGTCAAAAAGTTTCTTCCCCTGAGGAGATAATAGGCTTTCAGATGGGTGCGGATTACAAAATCGCTGACTATACCCAAATTACGGATTATCTTAAACTTTTAGACAAACAAAGTAATCGGGTGAAAATGGAGCAGATTGGTACTACCGTTTTGGGCAAGCCCATGTACCTAATGTTCATCTCTAGTGAAGATAACCTCAAAAAACTGGACCGCTGGAAAGAGATTAGTACCAAAATGGCTCGTGCACGTATCTCTGATAAAGAAGCCCGGCAACTTTCCCAGGAAGGCAAAGCCATCATCTGGATTGACGGAGGTATTCATTCCACTGAAAAGGCGGCAACCCAGTTTCCTCCCGAACTAGCGTACATGGTGGCTACCGAAGAAACCCCTGAAATGCAAAAGATCAGGGAGAACGTTATTTTTCTGTTAATGCCTAACATCAACCCGGATGGTTTGGATATTGTCGCCGATTGGTACAAAAAGAACCTCGGCACCCCTTACGAAACCACTAATCCACCGGTACTTTACCATTACTATGTAGGCCATGATGACAACCGCGACTGGTTTATGAATACCCAGCCAGAAACCCGCGCGGTGACCAATATGCTGTTTCGCGAATGGTACCCCCAGATTGTACATAACCAGCACCAAAGCTCACCAAAGTGGACAAGGATTTTCATTCCCCCATTTTCCAAACCCGTCAATCCTAACATTCATCCCGGGGTAGTCCACGGTGTCAATATGGTAGGCAATGAGATGGCCAGCCGCTTCGCGATCAAAAATATGCCTGGGGTCGTGTCAGATGTCACCTTTACGATGTGGTGGAACGGTGGATTACGTACTGCGCCTTATTACCACAACCAGATTGGTATCCTTACCGAGACTTCACATACCACACCCACACCGAGGTTTTATCCTCCGGATTCACTTCCTAAAACCGTAGGCAACGGGATCACTACCGATGGTACGGCCATCAACTATCCCGATCCCTGGAAGGGGGGAGAGTCCCATTTCCGCGATGCGGTAGAATATATGCTGACCGCCGGAATGGCTACGCTGAGTATCGGCGCCGACCGCAAAGACAAGTGGCTGTACGATATGTACAAAATGGGTCGTGATGCCATCGAAAAAGAAGATGAAGCCTTTGCCTATATTATACCCGCCGAACAGTGGGATAGTGGAGAAGCGATCAATCTGGTCAATGTACTGATGCAGGGTGGGGTAGAAGTACAGCAGGCCAGCCAGGACTTTGAAGCCAATGGCGAATCCTATGAAGAGGGAGATTTTATCTTATACGGCGCACAGGCTTTCCGCCCTTATCTGGAAGATCTGCTGGAAAAACAGGAATACCCTGACCAGCGTCTTTATCCCGGTGGCCCTCCCAAAACCCCCTATGATCTGGCTGGCTGGACATTGCCCCTGCAAATGGGCGTCAAAGTGGCTAAAGTAAATGACAAGTTTGAGGTCAAAACCAATGCATTAAAAGATTTTGCCAGCCAGTCGGGTGGAGAAGTGAAGAGTGGTAGTTATGGCTATGCCCTTTCACATCGCGATAACAGCAGTGCTTTGGCCGTCAACCAACTTTTGGCTGAAGGCGAAAAAGTATACTGGTTAAGCGAAGCTTCCGGGGATATGGAGGCAGGAACAATTATTGTAGAAAAGCAGGGAAATACGGAAACACAAGTCGATACCTTGGCTAAAGAGTTGGGCTTAGACTTTATGCCTATAGAAGGTGAGCCGGACATTAGCTTATATACTCTACAAAAACCAAAAATAGGCCTGTATAAATCCTGGGATGCCAATATGGACGAAGGCTGGACGCGCTGGGTGCTGGACCAGTACCAGTTTGATTACGACACCTTGCATGACCAGGAAATGCGCGAGGCAGACCTTTCCCAGTATCATGCGATCATTATTCCTGACCAAAGCTCTCGTGAAATTTTGCACGGTCACGCGCCTAATACGATGCCGGAATCATTTACTGGAGGTATGGGGTTGGCAGGCGCCCTTGCATTGCAAAACTATATCACACAGGGAGGGACGCTCATCACTTTTGATGGGGCCAGCGATTTTGCCATTCAGCAGTTTGGTTTGCCAGTGAAGAACGTGACTTCAGGATTGTCCAGCAAAGATTTTTTCATTCCTGGCTCGCTGATCAAAGCGGTAGTCAAAAACGGCCATCCACTCACTTATGGGATGCAGGATACGGTAGAAGCGTCCTTTTCTAACAGCAGCGCCTTTGAAATTGTAAGACAATCGCGTGAAGGTGAAGGCGGTAAAGAAGATATTGAGAAAGCTCCAGAACCTCTGGTAGAAACTTTGGTGAGCTACGCTAAAGATGACTTGCTGATGAGTGGTTGGGCAATGGGTGAGAAGAAAGCCATTGGCGGTAAAGGGGCAGCCGTCCGGGTACAGTACGGAGAAGGGAATGTGGTGCTTTTTGGTTTTCGCCCCCAGTTTAGAGGGCAGCCCAGAGGTACTTACAAACTTATCTTCAACGCAATATATAGTGGAACGATTGACAGCATGCCCACCGTCCAAGTAGATACATTAACCACAGAAAGTGAATAGTATACATGGTCAAATGGTTAAACTGTTTAAAGATTGGCGAGTTCACATTTAGCCATTTAGCCATTTAGCCATTTAGCCATTTAGCCATTTAGCCATTTAGCCATTTAGCCATTTAGCCATTTAGCCATTT
>JBBSOG010000189.1:0-10623 GCA_038259985.1 Cytophagales bacterium | reverse complement strand
ATGGGCACAAATCAGAAATACTTTGTCATCTTGGGCGCTATACTGGGCTGGTTGGCGGTGATCGTACAGTTGGTGCTCATGCTGGAAAACAGGGTGACCCCTGTTCCAGAAACAGTAATCAGGTTTTTTAGCTTCTTCACCATCCTGACCAATACTTTGGTGGCGGTATATTTTATAATGATGTGGCTGGGCAGGAATACCAAATTAGGAAAGTGGTTTCAGCGGGCCGGACGCATCAGCGCGATTTGTGTGTACATCACCGTAGTAGGACTAGTCTATCAACTGGTACTCAGGCAGATTTGGGAACCACAAGGCATGCAGCAAGTGGTAGATGAACTGCTGCACACGCTCAACCCACTTTACTTCATCCTGTACTGGTATTTGTACGAGGACAAAAGCAAACTGAAATGGGCCTTTATTCCGCCCTGGTTGATTTATCCTCTGGTATATCTGGTCTTTATTCTTCTCCGGGGAAGCTTCTCCGGCTTTTACCCTTATCCCTTTGTCCATGTGGGTGAGTTGGGCATACAGCAGGTATTACTCAATAGTGTTGGCCTGATGCTGGTCTTTGTAGGCATCTGTGCGCTCTATATCGGTTTAGGGAAAGGGCTAAACAGCTCATCGCAGAAACTGAAAACACCTCATTGACTTGCTTGGGCATTTCCTAATGCCGAAGTAAAAGCATGGCAAGGGATATTTGGAATAGTATTCTAGCTTATCTTTCCAGACGTTGACTATCATTTGTCCACGGATAGCCGTAAAAGCTAGTATTTTCACAGGAAGTTGCACTAAAAGTAAATGAAGTAATTAGCTTGAAGTCAGGGTAAGCTGTAGATACGCTCGGTACCCTGACCTGTCGTCAGGGCAGGTTGGATATGCCATTGCGTCAATACAACAAAGTATATGCGCGCAGTGTGCATACGTATAAAAAGCTTACAAAATTAAGTGAATCATGCGTATATTGTACGTATGTAAATAAACGCCCGGCGTGGATACGCGATTGAATGACACCTCTATTTGCTGGTGGTGTGGTTCAAAAGATTTATCTAGAGAACATAAATTTAAGAAAACGGACTTAGATCTCTTATATGGAAAATCAGCATATCCTAAAAATAAAAGGATAGCGTTAATTAAACATACAACTAGTTCGAACCCTATTCCCATACAAAGTTCTAAATCTGACTATCTGAAGTTTAAGAAAACTTTGTGTGAGAATTGCAACAACTCACGAAGTGCAGATTTTGATAAAGCATACGAAAAGGTTATTTCATACTATCTCGAAAACGACAAAGCAATAAAAAGTAGAGGTTGGGTAGATATGAAATGTATATTCGGTGATGAATGGGAGAGGGAAAAAGGGGATTTTTTTAGATACTGTGTTAAACACGTATGTTCGCGACTTGTTGAATCCAATATCCAACCTTCAGTCAATCTAATAAGCTTTTTGAACTATAAGGAAGAGTTAAGAGACATAAAGTTTGTGTTTCAAATAAAGAATTACAAGTTCGGTGAATACGAAGACAGAATTGATCACCTGTATTTGGGACCAATGAATGTGTTTTCCCAGCATCATTTATTTATTGGTGAAAAGCTAACGTCGGTAGCAAGTTGGTACACTATCAAACAGCTATCAATTAACTATGTCTTTAAAAAGTATGTAATAGCTAAAACGGATGTAGTACCGTCTGATCAAGAACTAATTTTTGATATTATTAAATACAACGAACTTGATGAAAGAAATTTTTCTTTAAACAAAGAATCGATGTGTAGTGACTACATGAAGATTTTAGAAGTGATGGAATATTTTCCCTTTGACGGAGCCAACAAAAAGATAGACCACTACAACTACATTCTGAACAAGTAAAAGAAACATCAGATAACAAAATGCAGCCCCCTCTAGTTTCAGCCGCGGCGGTGGATCGAATACCACTGAAGCTTTTGGATCAAGTCAAGTTTAAAACTTGACGGTATCTACAGACTTAAGTTGAAATAAACTTAAGCCCGTTGCTATAAAACTCTAAAGATTGTTAACTTGATAAAAAGATGCTAAAGTTATGGTAACAGTAATTAAAAAAGGAACACCTAAAGAGGAAATAAAAAAACGAATAAATGAAGTTGTTTCAAAAACATCCAAAAGAGATATAATGAAATATGCAGGAAAATTAAAAACCGGGATCGATCCTTTAGAATATCAGAAACAGATAAGAGATGAGTGGGAATAGGCTCTTCGTTGATACTAATATTTTGTTGTATTTTTTGAATGGAGATCAAGAAGTAATTGAGATGATTTCCGACAAAGAGCTTGTCATTTCCTTTATCAATGAGCTCGAAATGTTATCTTTTCCAAAAACTTCTGTTGATTGAGAAGAAACTATAAAGGGATTATTAAAAAATTGCACGATCCTAGATATTACGCCGGAAATTAAAGACTTAACTATTGAATTCAGGAGAAAATCAAAGTTAAAACTTCCTGATCCTATTGTAGCTGCTACTGCTTTTTATGCCCAATTGCCACTCTTAACGGCGGACAAACAATTCCGGACAATTGAGAAATTAGAAGTAATAATTTATGAAATGTGAAAGCACGGGCACCAACAAAAGCTAGTTGAAAGCCTGACACTATGCTCATCAACAAGCACCAACTTCCTGGCATGAAACACTTCCTAATCCTTATTTTTTGCTTTTCCTCTTACTTATCCTACGCCCAGGATGTTCCTGCATTGAAATGGTGGAACCCTGCCCAACATGAATTTCATGTCATAGAGGGGCAGGCCTGGCCGGAAGATGTAGGCTCTCCGTATGACCGGCTTCCTCCTAAAGCAGACGGAAAAGTATCTGATGCGGTCTGGGGTTTATCCTCCCAAGCTGCCGGGCTGATGATACGCTTTCGCTCCAATGCAAGTGAAATCAGTATCCGGTACGGAGTACGATCCCGGGATGGTAGTGCTCCCATAAATTATGGTATGGATCATATGCCTGCCACCGGAGTCAGCGGCGTGGACCTGTACGCCATTGACAGTGATGGAAAAGAAATATGGTGTTCCGGCAAAAGGACTTTCTCCGATACCATCGTCTATCGTTATGCTGATTTGATCCCCAACGATACTTATCATGATCAGGGTAGAGAGTACCGCCTATACCTACCGCTTTATAATCAGGTCAACTGGATGGAAATTGGCGTGGAAGATGTCAGCTATTTCCAGCCCCTGCCTGTTAGGAAAGAAAAGCGCATAGTAATTTATGGCACTTCCATTGCCCAGGGTGCCTGTGCCTCCCGGCCGGGTATGGCCTGGACCGCTATCTTAGGAAGGGCCCTGGACCGCCCCCTGGTCAATCTGGGTTTCAGTGGCTCGGGCACCTTGGAGGAAGCGATGATTGACTTAATCGCTGAAGTAGAAGCAAAAATTTATGTCCTGGATTGCCTGCCTAATTTGGTACCCAGTACCTGGGAGCGATTAGGTATTAAAGATGAACAAGCGCTGAAAGATAGAATACTCACGGCAGTACGAATGCTAAAAACCAAGCGACCTGACATTCCTGTTTTACTGGTAGATCATGCCGGATATTCAGAGGCCATGATCAATGAGATCAGGAAAGAAGCCTATAGTAGCGTAAACGAAATACAGCAGGAAGCTTTTTATCAATTGAAAAAGGAAGGTGTGGATGGGCTGTATTATCTGACCAAAGAAGAGATCGGCCTGTCCTATGATGCTACGGTAGATGGAACGCACCCTACCGATTTGGGGATGATACAATACGCGAATAGCTATGAAAAAAAGCTGCGCTCCATCCTGAACGAACCGACAGGACAAGCCTCCACTACCCAGCCTGTCACCCAATACCGTGAACCCGGCAATTATGATTGGGAAGAACGGCATAGGGAGATACTGGAAATGAATGCGACTGATCCTCCGAAAGCGATCTTTTTAGCAAATTCAATCGTACATTTCTGGGGTGGTTTACCCCGCGCAAAATTAGTGAGGGAAGAAGAAAGTTGGGAAGAACTTTTTACTCCTGCCGGTGTACGCAATTATGCCTATGGCTGGGATCGCATAGAGAACGTACTTTGGCGTGTGTATCATGGTGAGCTGTCTGGTTTTGAAGCAGAACGCGTCATGCTGATGATTGGTATCAATAACCTCCATCTGAATACGGATGCGGAAATCATGGAGGGCCTGGAGCTATTGGTCAAAGCCATCAAAGCCCGGCAGCAAGATGCGGAAATTACCCTTGCGGGTTTGTTGCCCAGAAGAGAGCAGGAAAAGCGTATTGCAAACCTCAACGTACAAATTGCCCGTTTGGCTGGAGATTTATCCGTTAATTATGCAGATTGGGGAGATGTCTTTCTTCAGTCTGATCATAAAATTAATGAAGCACTCTTTTCTGATGGTTTACATCCCAACGCTGAGGGATACCGGAAATTAAGGTCAGTCATCCAACCTTATCTCACTGGTGAATAATATTGAAGAAGGATATGCTTATCAATAAAAGCCTTCAATAGAAAATGAAGCTAATGTGTTAGTAGTCTTACTCCTTTCCCGGATCAAATGTATAGAAGCTATAGGTGGTGGTCCAAGCAAAGCTTTCTCCCGGCTGGGCTTCTACTTTGATATAAGGCTCAGGGCAGGCGGTATTGACAGAAGCCCAGTAGACCAGCTTTAGCAAGTGCTGATCGGAAGTAATCTTGACTCCCGCGCCTGTCTTCCGGTTTTGTATATTGAATTGGTAATCATCCGCACTATCACTGAAACCCTCAATCCCCTCAGTGTACACATTTTCTCCTTTTTGCAGCTTCCGGGTATAGACCAGTTGATCTCCCTGTACGGCGATGAGTTCACCAAACCCCTTCCCTTCCGCACTGATCGGATAAGGAAAACTGGTCATGATGTTAGGGCCGGTGGGTTCATCGTCAATGGTAAAGAAATTATGGTTGTAAACGGTAGTTTCAATAGGCAGCTCACCGACATTTTTTAGACTATGTTCCAGGAGTAATTCTGCTTTTCCGGGAACCAGCCGTAGGGTTTTGGTATATTCATAGCCATATCCCTCCTCACTGTGGATTTCATGGACAAATTCAATGCGGTCACCTTGTTTATTTACTTTCCACTTGCCTGAATTGATAATTTCATATTTTTTGTGAAATTGATAAGCTGAAGAGTCAGGCTTGCGGAGCATACCCACTCCTATGACCAGGAATAGCTCGTCTGCCGCGGCTTCTTCAAAACCAATAGGCGTGAAGGCTTCCACTGGTCCGGTGATGGCATCATGAGTGAGTGGATCGTGGTCACGCCAGGGACCGAAGTACTGATGCCCATCGTATTCCAGGCTGTTGATTACCCCTGACCAGTCAAAGCGGGTGCTGCGGTAATAGCCCTTTTCAGCATCAGGCAGGTATACTTTGACTTTGAGTTGATCATTATGCATCTCCGCTTCAGGATAATCAGCCTGGGCTAAGGCATAAGAGGATAAAATGATAACCAGCCAAAAAGAGAGCAGCGTTTTCATAGGTGTGTGCATTTGGGTAAACTAACCTAAGATAGCTGACTTTCTCCAACAATTGCAAGTATAGACAGTAATTCACTTATGTAATCCCAAAAGTCGCAGGATAAGGAGCAGTTGCCCGCTATGATAAGCCGTATGCTCCACTACCAGTATGGCTTCGCGCAATAAAGTCTGTCCTGAGCCGTGTGGAAATGGAGCAAACAGATCATTGTTGGTATCCAAAATAAGCGCGCAGAGTTGCTGCCTTTCCTCAAAATAAGCTTCTACCAATGCATTCCACGCTTGCTCGTCATCAGGTGCTTGTTGCTTAGGCCAGTAACCTTCCGGCCACTCAGGCGACTCATAATCCGGGTCGAGTGAGAATGCTAAAATATCATGCTGCGTCAACCTGATGTGATACAACTGTTGATAGAAAGAATAAGGCAATCCTTTCGGCATGATACCTAACTGATCAAAAGTGATCTCTTCCAGCATATTTTTTAATGGCATAAAAGCTTGTCCGCCTTGCAAATGCTGGATCAGTTGTTCTCGTAATTGTTTATCTGCTTCTGTGTTCATAAGTATTCTACATTTAAAAGCTAAACCCCACTTACTGCAACTCTATTGGCATGTATGGAGTTATGCTATAACATGAACTTTCTGGCACATTTCTATCTTTCCGACCAAAATGAAGCATTAATTGTAGGTAATTTCCTCGGAGATTTTGTGAAAGGTAAAAAGTATGAGGATTTCTCCCCGGAAATTGCCCGGGGGATTCAACTTCACCGTAGCATAGATTCCTTCACTGACCAGCATCCCTATTATTTGCGGAGCAAGCACCGGCTAGCTGATAAGTACGGCCACTACGCTGGCGTAGCCATTGATATGTTTTACGATTATTTGCTGGCAAACCAATGGGCAAAGTATGCGGACATGCCCTTGTCTGATTTTAGCCAGCTTATGTATGAAGTGTTGGAAAGCTACCGCAATGTGCTAACCCCTGCTGCCCAGCGGGTATTGACCTATATGTCCCAACACAATTGGTTGTTGAATTATCAGGAAATGGAGGGAATAAGTGGCGCATTGACAGGCATTAGCCGCAGAACGCAATTTCAATCCAATCTGGAACATGCCCATTTTGACTTACAAAAGCATTTTTTATTATTTAGGGAAGATTTTTCCATCTTCTTTCCTGATCTGCAAAAGCATGTGAAGGATTTTTTAAATGTTTAATCATGAAAGTAGCCTTTTTTAGCACCAAGTCTTACGACAAACAGTTTATGGACCAAGCCAATGATAAGTATGGACACCAACTGAGTTATTTTGATACCAGCCTGGAAGCCTCTACCGCCATACTAGCCCATGAATATGAAGCGGTTTGTATCTTTGTGAATGACAAAGCGGATGCGGATACGCTTAAAAAACTACATGAACAAGGTATCAAATTGATCGCCTTACGCTGTGCCGGTTTTAATAATGTAAATTTGGAACTGGCCAAGGCCTTAGGCATCAAAGTGGTAAGGGTGCCAGCTTATTCGCCTTACGCTGTAGCCGAACATGCCTTGGCCATGATATTGACATTGAACCGCAAAACACACCTGGCCTACGAGCGGGTGCGCAATGGCAACTTTTCTTTGGAAAACCTGATCGGATTTGACCTGAGGGGGAAAACTATTGGCGTAATTGGAACCGGCAAAATCGGGCAGATATTCGCAGAAATTATGCATGGCATCGGTTGTCATGTACTGGCCTATGATCCCTATCCAAACCGGGATTTTGAAAGAGAAAGCAAAGTAAAATATGTATCGCTGGATGAATTATTTGAATCATCAGATATTGTTTCTCTGCACTGCCCGCTTACTAAAGAATCGCACCATATTATCAATAAAGGTACGATTGATCAAATGAAAGATGGGGTGATGCTGATCAATACCAGCCGGGGTGGTTTGGTGGATACCAAAGCGGTGATCAAAGCACTAAAACATGGAAAAATGGGTTACTTAGGGTTGGATGTATATGAACAGGAGGAAAACCTGTTTTTTCAGGATTTGTCCGGCCACATCATTCAGGATGATGATATTTCCCGGCTGATGACCTTTCCTAATGTGTTGATCACTTCTCATCAGGCATTTTTTACCGAAAATGCAATGACTAACATTGCCGAGACCACCCTGCAAAATATCAGTGATTTTGAAAAAGGTAAGGATTTGAAGAATGAGGTGGTAGCAAGTTGAAACCCACTCATTTACTTACTAACTTTTTGAGCTTTCCGCATTTATTTTTACATTAAATTAAAAGATTAATTCATTCAAATCTATCGTTGAATTATGGAAGCCCAATTTATAACTGACTTTGATGGTAATAGAATTTCAGTAGTCTTACCTATTGATAAGTACAACAAAATGCTTGAAGAACTAGACGAGTTAAATGATATTCGTCTATATGATCAGGCTAAAACCAGAAAGGGCGATTTCCTTCCCGCTGATAAAGCTTTTGAGATGATTGAAAGTGATCGTAAAAAATGAGTTATCAGGTAAATATTGAGAGGCAAGTTTTAAAGCAACTTAGAAAGATCCCCGAACCTGATTATACCCATCTGAAAGAAGCTATCTCCGCGCTGGCTTATGATCCCAGGCCCACCCACTGGTTGTAAAAAATTGAGGGGAAGGCATGGTTACCGCGTTAGGAAAGGAAAATATCGTATTATCTATGAAATTCAGGACCAGCAGTTACTGATTTGGGTACTGGCAATAGGGCATAGAAAAGATATCTATGAAAAGTAGAAATTGGATTGCTTATGTATATTTCAACTACTCTTTTAATGAGTAATCGTGAGCAACTGCTGAAGGCTATCCGCCAGTTGCGGGTTTAGTGAAGTTTTGATGATCACCTCTCCCACCCCATGTTGAACTATCCCTAAAGAATCGGCCGCTCGGCGGGAAATATCCAGTATACGTTTTTTATGAAAAGGCCCTCGGTCATTTACCCGGAGCCGAAGTTGGCGCTGGTTTTTAGGATTGATGACCAGTATTTCTGTTCCGAAAGGTAAGTGCCGATGGGCTGCCGTCAGGCTGTCAGGATGATAAGTTTCCCCGCTGGCTGTGGGCCGTCCGGCTAGTGAATTGGCATAGTAAGAGGCTTTCCCTTTTTGTTCAAAATTATACCGCACTTCTTCAGGCTTGATTCCTGACTGACAGGCAAGAATAATGAAAACCAGAAAAATCTGAAAAACACGTAGAGGCTTGAGCATGCCTAAAGATAGTCAGGCTTCATACTCAAAAACCATAAAAAAAACCGCACAATGGCGGTTTGTAGGATTTACCCGTATTCTTTATTTATCTATCGCTTGATCCCGGTGTTGCGTCCCATTTCTTCTACCGCATTTCTTTCTGTCTGGAGTTCTCTTCTCAGGCGACGTTCTTTTTCCAGAGAAGTACGGCGTAACTCTTCCATTTCTTCCTGCAATTGGGCAAAGTTAAGCTGGGTACGGTGGGTTACTTTGCGGCTACGCTTAAACTGATAAATAGCACCTGCCAATAGGACCAGCAGTATGGCTGTAATAATCCAGAAAGTAGCTACGAATTTATCTTTAGGAACATCAAGTCCTAACACATTGATGTGGGTGGCGGCATGTTCGCTGGCCTCTACGATAGACTGCTGCTCATCCATTTTCTGTGTCAACTTGGAGACTTCCTGGTTAAGGGAAGTGACTTTGTCCTGGGTGGCTTTCAGGTCTTCTTTAGACGCAGCCATTTGGTCCTGGACATTTTTCCAGATGACATTCAGGTCTTGTAAATTAACCACTTTGTATTCCCTACCTGAACTTGACTTTACAGAATTAGACGCTTCTATCAGTTCACCATATTGTTTGTTGATAGTACTCCCTGTTTCTTGCGCAATTCCATTAGTTAATACCAGGCATACTACTAATCCTGCCAATAACATTCGGTTGATCGTTCTCATAACAACTCTACGATTTTTTACTTAATGCTTTTGATTACTTAATGCCGTGCCTTATGTGTAAGAATTATTCCTTCTCAAACATCAAAAATAAGGCTACTTTAGTTACAACTGACAATTTCTTAAAATAATTGCATGCTAGATGTCAATTGACTGATACCATCAAACCTACAAATATACATCCTATGAGAAAAAACTGCTTGCTTAGGATGATACGGCGTAAACAAAAAAATAATTTACCGCCGGTTGACTTGCAAATTTTGTAAAAAAAATCCTGAAAGTGTAGCTTTTACCGCTTTAAGTTTTATCAATTTAGAAAAAAAACTTTCGTTTTGGTAATTTTCTGTCAAAGCCTTACACTTTGATACGCATCCTGCGAAAATTCAACAGTCCTAGCACACCGAACAAGATCAAATACATGAGGCTGTATATTTCAACCTTGCTGATCCACTTGCCCAAATTAGCCTCCTGTAGATATAGCAAAGGATAAGCATAAGGTATATATGTGCTGTAAGGCCAGCTTTCTACCAAAAGACTGGATAGTACAAACCCAATCACGCCTATTCCCAAGGCTACAATAAAACTACGAAAACGCATGCTGAACCAGAACTGCAAAGCCAACATTCCTGCTATTGAAAACAACGTTTTGTAGGCTAATTTTAGAAGAAACAAAAAGTCGGGAGACGCCTGAAACAGATGTAGTTCTGGCCTTAGCATACCCAAGACTACGCCTGAAAACAGCAACAAAATGATGAAAAATAGGTGGGAAAATATAATCAATGCATAAGTGAAAACCAGCTTGGAGAGGTAAAGATGGCTGCGGGAAACGGTACTGATCAGCAAATGCTTCCACAGCTGGTGCCGATGCTCCATGTCACAAACCAGAGCGGCAATGATAATTGCAAAAAGGGGCAATAACATAAAAGCCGTTCCTTCATAGTATACCAAGAAAAAGTGCCGCCAGGGATTTTCATCCGTAGGAGGCACAAAATTTTCTGTCCCAAAAAGCAACATGAAAAAGAAAGCTAAGATGATGCCCGCCGTACCTACCAGGGATAGCCACAAAGCCAGGGAGTTTTTGGCTTTCAGCATTTCGGCTTGCAAGCTGAGTCTAAATTTCTTCATGCTTTGTATGTTCAGCTTTGGTGAAGTGCAGGTAAAAGTCTTCCAGCTTTACTTCAT
>JBBSOG010000188.1:0-10718 GCA_038259985.1 Cytophagales bacterium | reverse complement strand
GGCTTTTACCCCCAGCACTTTTTTGGCGGCATTTTCTGCTTCCGTTTTTTTAAGAAAGCTATCCACTACCCCCGTCAGAGATACGACCCCGTCTTTCACAGTAACCCCAATTTCTGCTGCATTCAGTAACGGCTCCCATTGGATAGCGTTCTGAACGTCTGTTTGTAATTCTGCATTATTTTTCATCTGCTTTAACTTTATGTCATGAAAGTTTTTTCACGACTAAACAAAGGTGAGATTTTCTCCGCTAGAAAGAGTTACACATGGCTGGCTGTATGTTACACATTTCACATATATTCCGGATTTTACCTGCGCTTATCGTATAGCTCCTGGTAGAATACAGGGAGTAGCGCAGTAGTTTTTTCCTGGTGCTTATTCCAAAAAGGAAATTAAGTGGGCAAACTGGCAGCTTAATGCCGAAAATTCCCGCTCTCGTTTAGCCAACGTCACAAACTCAAAAGTACGTGCGAGCGTAAATCGAGCGGATGCAGTACAACTTCTTTTTAGCAACCAGCCTTTTTTATCTAACAATTAAAACTTTTCAGGTTGGCCGTATTCAACTTCGGTAATATTGAATTTTGCATAACTGAAATCTCCCTTCTCTAATCTCCATAATACGTCAAAGGCCATTGGTATAATCACATTATTCAATTCCTGGTACTTGGTGGCTTTGATTACCCAGGTTTCCAGTCTCTTTTCATCCATATATCTTTTCGTTTCCATTTCGGTTATCTCACCAATTTGGTTAAATGTCATTTTGAAAAATAAGGAAAACCCCTTGTACTGGTACGTGAGTTTTGCCGCTTGTGAATTAATAGGAAACCATTGTAGTCGTTCGCTGGGCAATAAATTAGTCGGATACAAAACACTTTCTCCGAGCCACCGAAGTAGTTCACCCTGATTATAGTGCTCACCCTGGGCATTCACTACCTGAAACAAGGAAAGAAGTGACACCACCAACCGGCCTTTGTCAGAAATATACAGGTCCCTGGCCACAAACATAGACGTTGTCCCTTTCCAGATAAACCCGGGTTTTTCGGTGGTGGCATATTGTTCTCCGCTTACACTGATCCAATCCTTGTCAATCCCTGTTTTGAATTGCCCATCGTGTTTAATTCTCGCATAGCTTAGGTAGGGCTGCCCGTCTTTTAAAATGTGGTTGAAATACCGTTGAACCGGTTTGGGCAAACCCTCTAACTGGTTTTGGTGAAATCGCTGGTCAGAGATACTTTTTGACTGGGCAAAAAGTTCTTTTACTTGTTTGCTGAATTTTATGGATAAATTTATTTTGCCAATAATGAAAATCATCAAAATCAGACCGACAATGGATAAGGTAATGATCATAAGTCTTTTTTGTTTCATTTAATCACTTCGATAGGATATCTAACGTACCCCCATGCACCAGGATTCCCTATTGATTTTTCGTAATTCTTCCTTACTAATGCCATCGGTATGTCTTAAATGAATGAAACTGTTTTTGGTAAATCTATCTTCCGCAGATCCATCACTTTACATATTTCATGCGTTTCCGATTAAAATCGGGCTCACCTCAATAATTATTTCCATGGTGATTTTTGACTTAATGGAATTCGTTATCAGACACGCATCTTCCGCTTTTTTTAAAATGCGCATCGCCTTGTTTTTATACATCTCATTATGAATGACCACCGTAGGTTTAAGCAGGATTTCGCTCATCATTAAGTTATTATCTACTGTTTCCAGCTTTCCTTTTGCCTGACAGCTGAAACTTGCAAATTCAAGGGTGGAATTTTCGGCAATGGCTAAAAAAGTAGTCATTAAACAACCACTAACCGCTGCTACAAACAAGTGTTCTGGTGACCAGATTCCTGCAATTCCTTGGGGAAATTCCTTAGTGATTGTCTGTCCTTTAAATGTCAAGTTTGCTTTTAATTCGTAGAGAGTAGAGTAGGCCCTGAATACCAGTGGAAATCTTTAATTTTATTGCTAACCAATCCGTTGATTGATCTTTTTTTGTCCTTGTAAATTCCAAGGCAGCATTCACAGATGTCACATCTTGAGAATGAAAGAATTCATATGCGAAGTATATTGCTGCAAATAGAAATGCAACAATTTCCAATATTACTTTGATGGTTTCAAGTTTCAATGAGTTCGGGGTTAAACGAGGTTTTCCTTATGCAACTTCTTCCTTTTATCCTGAAAGTTATAAATATTGCTCGGGGACATACGGTCTACTTGGCAAATATCTGGATAAGAATGATATGCCACTAAGATTTTTCTTCTAACTAAGTTTCCAATAACTGTATCAATTCCGCCACAAGTAATTTTTATTGGAAAAATATTATCAAGAATTTTCTTTATACCTTCCATAGAAATGATATAGGCATATAGCCCCCTTCTAGGGAAATACGGTTGATACAAAAGTGGCGATACTATCTTTCTGGCATTTGAAAATCTTTTTAAGCCACTACCCAGGTACAGAATGTCGTAGCTTGTAGGTATCTGAGAAATCAATTTTTTTACTTTAATATCTAAATCATCGGGTATTACCGCATCATCCTCAAATATTAAAAAAGTCGGATGATTACTTTCCAATAGATCTCGCCATAACTGACAATGACTTAAGATTGCTCCTAAACTTCCGTTTGATAAATATCTAAGAGATTGCTTAGATACGACTCCATTGGCAATAGATAAGCGATCCACTTTTTTACCGTGTACTGCGGTGTGCAGTAAGTATCTATATTCAGTAGATTGAATCTGCTTTTGAATCTTAATCTGTCTATCATTTCGGAATTCTAAAGAGATAATATGAGCTACCTCTGGATTATAACCTCTGATAATTTTCAATTTTTTTCTATAGTGTGAACGCGAAAAAAGCAAAGGGAAGCCAATTCTAATAAGTGGTAACTTAACAAAGTCTATCGGCTTATAGCCTATGGAGATTAAGTTGAGCAATTGCCTTTTAAACTGCATATAACAGATGTTTATTTAACTCTTTACATAAGCTCTTTAACTAATGTAAACCGGTTAAATTATTTGAAATATCACAATAATTAGTGTCCGTCTACATAAAGGGCGGAATTCTCAATAGGGTTAGTATCCTTTTTTGATTCTCTAACTCTCAGAGACTACCGGTTGCTTTAGATGCTTTTTCTTGACTTTAATTGTTGTCAGTGTAAAGAAAATATATTTAAGCTATTTTTTCATGCAAATATGGGTGCTTTTTAAAGTATATTATTATGGTCAATGAAAAAAGTCTATTTTCTCTACTGAGAATTTTACAGGTTTCTTCCGATTTACTTCAATGTATAAAGTGCTGATAATCTTCTGCTTAACCCATTTCTATTGAGAATTCCGCCCTATATGTAGACGGACCATATATTCAGATTTTGATGCGTTTTGTCGTGTCCTAAAAAGGTCCCTTTCTAATACCCTTCTCCTACTCTATGCTGTTTGCAAACCTGTGGCAGAAAGTTTTTGCTTCCTTTTGGCAACCCATTATAAATAAAAGACTCAGACAGAGTTCATGCTAAAATTAGACTCTGCGTAGAATTCGCGTAGTTGCGCGAACTTGTTCGCGCAGCACAATTCATCTATAAATGATTGATTATGCTCCTTGAGCAAATACCTACCTCTCTCACACTACCACTTTACCTTTGGCAGTTGGCTTGGCAATTTTTTTTGCCAAAAAGTGCCAAAACCCAGTACAGTATTCATAGTGCTAAAAGGTCTTCATAAGTCTGGCTATTAGCCCCTTGACTTTGAAGTACTGAACCATACTCGATCCATAAGTTTGTTAAAGTGTTATCCCGACATTTATACATTAAGGCTTGAACTTTAAAGTATAAATGTCGTACATTAGAGGTATGCAAGTAGAAATATCCATTGTTACCACTTTACTAGGGCTTGAATTTGACAAGAGCAAAATGCTAGGACTTGATCCGCATATCTCCATTGCCCAGCAAGGTTTACCCCGTAAAGCATTGGATCATTTGAAACAGAATACTAACTTGAGTTATAGCTTCTTAGCTGACTGCCTTCATATCAATCTTCGTACGCTTCAACGCTATGCACCCGAGCAGCTTTTTTCTCAAACGGTCTCGGAGAGAGCCCTTATGATTGCAGATGTATATGCCAAAGGATATGAAGTCTTTGAAGATAAAGACGCTTTCCAAAAATGGATGCAAACCCCTGTACACGCTCTATCCAATCAGGAACCTCAGCAACTATTACCCAGTACCTATGGCATCAATCTTTTGCTCATGGAACTGGGAAGAATTGAACATGGAATATTTGCCTGATCTGTTTGTTTATGCCTTTTGCTTATCGCATCACCAAAAGTAAATACGCCAGAGACTTATCTGGCACTGGAGCTTACTTAAATGGGGGTAGATGGAATTATCCTGGCACCTATATGCTCTACACAGCCAGTAGTGTGGCTTTGGCTACTTTGGAAACACTGGCCCACATCAGGAAAGACATTACTCCTAAAGGTTTTGTACTGGTAACGCTTTGCCTGCCTGATGTTAATATTCCCAAACTAGAAGACCATCTTGATCTCAAAGAGCAATGGTATAAGCTTCCTCCTTATGAAGCATTTACTAAAGAAATAGGTGATGCTGAAGTATTTAAGAACCATCTCTTCATCAGTGTGCCTTCAGCTGTAACGCTTAAAGACAGAAACTTCCTAATCAATCCATTACATCAGGACATCAACTCAGTAAAGATTGTAGATACTGAACCCTATGATTTTGATCAGAGGCTATTTTGACTGAAGCTTGGTGATACAGAGAAGCTAAAAGCTTCTTATTGAGTAAATAAAATTGATTTCCTCCAAATAAGATCCATTTCTATTTCCTCCCCTCCTACCATAGAATTTGGATAGTAGTTTGGCTGCCCACTACCAAAATTTGGTAAATGATTCGCTGGATGGATGGATAACTTTGGAGTCAAAGCTTGTCAGTTAGAAGAAAAAGATTATAAAATAAACCTTCCTTTTTATGATGATGATTATTTATAGTAAACCATTTATTTTAACATCTTTATCATTATAAATAAGTATTCGTCGCTTACCTTCGCCCATTGCATGGCACGACTCTACTATTGACCAGGATCTGGAAAAAAACAAAGCTGATATCCTGCACCTTGCCAATGAGAAAAATTTAGGAAGGGTAGAGTTCATGCAGGAGAAGGTTTCCGGAAAAGTCTCCTGGAGGCAGAGAAAGGTTGCTAAGGTCCTGGAGGAGTTGGATAAGGATGATGTGATTCTGCTCAGTGAATTCTCTCGTCTGGGACGGAGCATGCTGGAATGTATGGAGATTATCTCCATTGCGATGCAAAAAGGTATCAGAATTTATACTGTCAAAGGAAACTGGCAGTTGGATGATCCAAAGCAAAGTCATGGCGGGGCCACCCTGGCGATGGTCTTTTCTATGGCTTCCGAGATTGAAAGGGACCTGATTAGCAAGCGTACCCGCGAATCACTCAAAGCCAAAAGACTCGCAGGTGTAAAATTAGGCAGGCCCAAGGGACCTACCTGGTAAGAGTAAGCTAGATGTGTACCGTCCGGAAATTGAAGCCCTACTTTCTCATGGCTCTACTCAGAAGTTTATTGCCAATCGCTACAAAGTCACTGAAGCTACTCTTTCTAATTGGATTAAGAAGAATAATATTAAAAAAGCTAACCAATAGGCAAGATAATGATGAAAAAAAACGGTAATGTAACTCTGAAATTCCTATAGCTTAGATTATCGACAACTTTTGGTATGAAAATAGTAGCCGATTACATGGCATTTTCCTTACTCTACCCGACGGTTTTGGATGAGGGTTGAATAGGAAAAAGGAAAAGCTAATTTTTGTAGTCGCCAAACAACAAAATTGGACTGCCGATCGGAAGAATCTTTATCTTATTACCTTCAAAGAAAGCTTGATAACTGCTAAAGCAGATTTAAACTACGCTTTACAGGAGTGTAACCGTTTAGTTCTCATTGACTTAACAATCTTAAACCTGTAACCTTAAACAGTCTTTCTACTTACTACAACTGGAGTATATGACATTGAAAAAAATGGTAGCCAAGCTACATCTCATCATTGGACTTGGTATAGGACTTCTGTTTTTTATCATAGCTTTATCTGGGGCTATTTATACCTGGGCTCCTGAGATCGGCCGCATCACTTATCAACAAAATATTGATAGTCAGAACTTACCCTTTGTGCCCATATCTGTACTCAAGGCTACCATAGACAGAGAGTTTCCTGAAGGTGATTTTCGTACCGCTTTTTACCGTGACAAAAACACAACGGCGGAAGTATTGCTATACGCTCCCGGCTCTTATTATATCGCTCAGATGAATCCTTATACCGGAGAGTTAGTACACTTGCAGGATATGAACCAAGGCTGGCTCAATTACATCAAGTTCATTCATAGAAACCTGATGCTGGGTGACATCGGGCGGGAAATTGTACATTGGGTAACCATACTTGCCCTGCCTATGCTGGTGACTGGCCTTATCCTTTGGTGGCCGGCTAAGCGAAAAGGCAGCAAAAGACTTTTTAAAATCAAATGGAATGCCTCCCCCAAGCGACTCAACTATGATCTGCATAATGTATTAGGCTTTTATGCGACATGGATACTGATTTTTACCATCCTGACCGGACTGTTCTGGGGATTTGAGTGGGTAAGAGAAACGTTGAAGAGCAGTACAGGGGAAAATGAAAATATTTATGAAACCCCCAGATCTGTAGTTAATAGTACTGAAAAAGATCAGTTTGTGCTCATGGACAGCTTAATGCAGCTTTACCAAAGGCGTTTTACTGACAAGAATATCAGTGTGAGTAACCCACATCAGGAAGATGAAGCTATACGGGTAGTAATCATTGATCGGGATATGATGGTGTATAACGTCGATCATTATTTTTATGACCGTTACAGTGGAAAACGGATCATAGGAGACTTCCAAAATGGTCTATACTCACAGAACAGTACCTTCACCACCTTAAATAAGCTGGTTTATGATATCCATCTGGGCAACATATTTGGCTTTACAGGAAAAGTGTTGGTATGCCTCGCTTCACTGATTGCTGCCTCATTTCCCATCACCGGTTTTTTGATTTGGTGGGGCAAACAGAAGAAGAAATATATATAAGTTTGTCGTTACATATCTATAAATATCTCAATTCCCCTATTTGTCCTATTGAAAGGCCTTGATGGGTTTACCTATCCAATGACTTATTGGAAGTTCAGTAAGGGCTTATATGTTAAGCAGTGAGCATCCATTATCGTTTCTTATAAATATAGTTTAACAGAAAGTAGTTTTATAAACTCATGCTTTGAAAGTGATTTTTAATTGTAGAAAAAGGTTCTGAAGGGTTCGAGAGCTTGTTACGTTTTCTTCCTACCTCTTCCTGATGAAGATGAGCTTGATTCTTTACAAGCAAATATCTTGAGGAGAGCTGCTAAAACACATCAAAATGATATAAATAATTCGGTCACCTTTTCGGTTGCCATTCAGTTTTATTATTTGTAAACAATTGACTTTCAAATACTTAAAACCAATATTCAGGAGCCTCACTCTCTGCGAGGGTCCTGAACCTAAAGCACATTTTACAGCAAAGCCCTCCAAATCTTATGAGTTTGAGGGCTTTTTTCTTTCTCAGAATACTAAATAAAACCAAACAAATACAAATCATTCGGTCACCTATTCGGTTACATTTTCTAGCTCACTATCCATATTAAATATACCTCAATGATACGTTTTGGTATACACTAATAACAGGGCAAATTGGCACTCTTTGATAAACTGATCAGGAAATTGTGAACCTAGAAATAAGATATTTCTTTCCATTTTGACTCTCAGGGCACAACATACTTTAGGCTATGAACTGGAAGAATCCTTTACTTTTGAAAATTGAAGGGTAGAAGAGCTGAGTGACAAATACATGCAGATTATTGTTGATAAACTCTTTGAAGTGCAGGTTTACATGCATACAATCAGGTTTGAGTGAATCCTCTGACATTCATATGGTCATTAACATAAATTGAAATTATAGCACGATATTTCAATTAGAAAAAAGTCTGGCCCCAAACAGGCAATGGAGTGATTTGCGTGCTTCACATCTGAAGTCTCCTCTGCATAGCGTAGAGAAAACTTGCCTGCTGCCGCGTCGGTGGTCCGATTGGGGTGTCAAGGAGTGCCTCCTACAAGGCAGAAAAAAAGATCAATGAGCGTTGTCTTCAAGAGGCATTGGTATTGGATGAAGTACGTCTAATTAGGAAGGATCAGCCAAAGTTAGGCACCGAAAAAGTATACATAAAGATTCAGCCATTTTTGGATGAGCATAGCATTAATCGTTCCACGACGGAATGTGTCGTGACAAGCTTTATGACTTATTGATGGCTTATCATTTACTACCTAAAAGAGGTGGATCAGGGACTAAGACAACGCATTCAAAGCATCGTATTTATCCGGGGTGGATCCTTTAGGTTTGTCATCTATAAATATTTGTAGAAGTTGCCATTGTTGTTGAGTTGTGGATAACCTTTCAGGTTATCCACATATCCACATCATAATAGCAACAGCTTTATTCAAATATTTATATGCTGCTAACCTAAAGGGGAACCGCAGATGATATTGCAATTGAAACGGTGGTTATCTAACCGTCAAATTATAGTGGTGGCGGATAGTTTTTGTGCTAGTTTTAGGCGACTGGATGCTGTGCGTCATCATGTATGTATGATTACACCTCGCCGTCTGGATGCTCGCCTGTTTGATGCGCCTCATCCCCAACCTGCTGGTAAGAGAGGCCCTAAACCAAAGATTGGTAGTCGTCCCGGTGGGGCACCACAGCCAACACTAAAAGAAAGGATAGAAAATGATACGGTTTATTGGCAAACTATCATCATCCCTCAATGGTATGGGCAAAGCAACAAAGTCATGCAAATAGCAACAGGAACTGCATTCTGGTACAAAATCGGACTGCCGAAGCAGTAATGATCCATTAGTACCTCTACGTTGGGTATTAGTAAGGGACCCTGAACAGATAGTGGCTCCGGTGGCTTTATTGTGTACCGATCAGAAAATGGAGGCGCAGCGCATCATCAATTTCTTTATTCGCCGATGAACTCTAGCAGTTACTTTTGAAGAGACTAGAAGGCATCTGGGTATTGAACCGCAGAGGCAATGGCCGCCGTGGCACGGAGTGACTTGGCCATTGCAAGAACCACTCCTGTACTGATGGGATTGTACAGTATTGTAACTCTGTGGACACAAAAGCTACAACAGCAACAGGGAGTTGAGGCAAAAAGTAGCGCCTGGTACATCAAAAGGCATCCAACGTTTTCAGATGCTCTGGCTTTGGTGAGGAAGCAGATTTGGGAGGTACAGAAATTTTCAACTTCGTCATCAAAAACAGAGGTTAATAATTTAAATGAACCTTTAATTAAGCACTTATGCGCTATGATGGCTAGAGCAGCATAGGGCTAAAGTCGATCTAAAATACAAAAAAATGCTGTGATCAAGTCCCCCGTTAGCTCTGAAAGTAAATGTGTTTCATATATGGGGCATTGCTGCCAACGGTTTGGCGCTTGGCGCAGTGGCGGACTTAAAAGCACAAAACTGTCAGCTTGCACAAATGCCCAATAAAAGTAGTGAACTTGTCTTAACTTCGTCACCCGCCATTGAGCCAAACGCCTGTTAGCAACTGCCTTTTGTCACGCTCTTTTCCGGAATAAATATACCAAAATGCCACCAATTAAGAATATTTCCCATTATCAACCAACTGAATATATTTTTTCTATTTGAATTCGAGATAGTAAAGTTGAATGTTCCTGTTTTCCAGAAAATCCATTCATATCCCAGTCTTAAAGCTAAACTCGGATTTCCTTATTCTATACAAAAGTATTCTCACGACTTACATCTCTTCCTGCATGTCTATCTTTTTTCTCTCACTTCCACTTGCACTAGTATGTATTACTAGCCCAAAGGTATTTTTAATCTTTGACTTTGAATCATAAGATGTTGACTTATATTCACCATTTAGAGATATTAAAGAACTTTAATTTAATAATAATATTAATTTAACATACTAATGAGCAACAAGACGATGGATAATATTTAATTTCGCTCAACTTTTTTTAATACGAAAAAAAAGCGTGAAATTAGGTAAACCGCTAGCAGACGACCAATATTTAAAATGCTATACCCTCACTTTAACCTTAAAAAAATAGTCTATGTCCACCTTTTTACTGCCAATGCTCAGGCCAAGATATTTGCCTAAGAAGTATATCTTCATTTTGTTATGTCTCAGTCTTTCACTGAAGCTGTATGCACAGGATCAAACCATCCAGGGTAAAGTAACCGACGCTAGCGGTGGTGATCCTATCCCCGGAGCCAACATCGTTGTCAAAGGAACAAACACAGGTACAGTTACCGACGTAGAAGGAAATTACCGGATTAACGTTCCCAGTAGTGAGAGCGTACTGGTGTTTTCTTATATCGGATACACCTCGGAAGAAATTACGGTTGGAACCCAATCTACCCTTAATGTTGAAATGTTTTCTGATATCACTGCTTTAGGTGAAGTGGTGGTGGTAGGGTATGGTACACAAAAAAGGAAAGATGTAACAGGTGCCGTTTCTTCTATCAAAGGCAATCAAATTCAGAATTTACCGGTCTCAGGTGCTTCCCAGGCACTACAAGGAAGGGCAGCAGGAGTGAATGTGGTCCGAAATGGTGGTG
>JBBSOG010000187.1:0-10724 GCA_038259985.1 Cytophagales bacterium | reverse complement strand
CCGGAAGCCGTAGCGCTTCCCCAAGGCTTGGAGGCTACTTTGCGTCCTTACCAATTGCGTGGCTTTGCCTGGATGTACAAAAACAGTCGCATTGGTTTTGGCAGCATCATCGCCGATGATATGGGCTTGGGCAAAACCCTGCAAGTCATTGCTACCCTGCTTAAGTTTAAGGAAGAAGGTTATCTGGACAAAAAGAAAGCCCTGGTGGTGGTGCCTACCACGCTGCTTACCAACTGGGAAAAAGAGATTACTCGCTTTGCCAAGACGCTGAGTGCTTATATTTTTCATGGCAGTAATCGCAAATTACCCGAGGGTGATTTTGATGTACTGCTTACTACCTACGGCATTGCCCGCAGCGACCAAAAAAGCTTGGCAAAACAAAAGTGGTACACGCTGGTGATTGACGAAGCGCAAAACATCAAAAACCCCGGAACTGCCCAGACCAAAGCTTTGAAAAAGATCAAAGCCGATGTGCGCATTGCTATGAGCGGTACGCCGGTAGAAAACCGCCTGAGCGAATATTGGAGTATCATGGATTTTTCTAACAAAGGGTATTTGGGTTCGCAAAAAGTATTTCAAAAAGAATACGCTTATCCCATAGAAGTGGAACAAGACCAGGAGCGTTTACAGCATTTTCAGAAAGCCACTTCGCCCTTCATTCTCCGCAGGCTCAAGTCTGACAAAAGCATCATCAGCGACCTGCCGGAGAAGGTCAGTACTGATGAATATTGCCAGTTGTCTAAAGAACAGGCCGCACTCTACCAAAATGTGGTGGACGAAGTAATGAAGCAGATGGAAAACAAGCAAGGTATAGAACGTCAGGGCTTGGTGTTTAAGTTGATTATTGCGCTCAAGCAGGTTTGTAACCATCCGGCGCACTACCTCAAACGGGGCAAGCCCGCGCCCAAACTTTCCGGCAAGAGCCATCGCCTGACAGAGCTGTTGCATACCATTTTTAGTAATCGCGAGAAAGTACTCATTTTCACGCAATTCAGGGAGATGGGCAAACTGCTTCAGCAAATCATAAGTACAGAATTTCACACTGAAGCTTTATTTCTACACGGAGGTTGCAGTCGCAAGCAGCGGGATACGATGGTAGAAGATTTCCAGAACAATCCCGCTGTCAAAACGATGATCTTATCACTCAAAGCAGGAGGAACGGGCCTCAACCTCACGGCTGCCAGCCGGGTCATTCACTACGACCTGTGGTGGAACCCCGCCGTAGAAGCCCAGGCCACCGACCGCGCTTACCGCATTGGTCAGAAGCAAAAAGTCTTTGTCCACCGCCTACTCACCCAGGCTACATTTGAAGAAAAGATCAACCGCATGCTCCAGGAAAAACGCGAACTGGCTGATATGGCTGTGAGCCAGGGCGAGCAGTGGCTAGGCGAGCTACCCGATAAAGACCTGAAAAAGTTGTTTGCTTTGAATTAAAGAAACTGTCTCAGGTTCCTAATACAAATTCTTTATCTTCATCGCCATGAAATTACATCTCTTGAATGCTATACTTCTTGTCGGCCTGACCTATTGCCAGCCTGCCCAGCAAGAGGAGAAAAATATGGGCCAGCAAACTCCCGTTTCACTAAGCTTCCGCTGGGAAAAATTTGATACCCAAACCCAAGCCAGCCTGCGTGGACTATCAGCGGTTAATGATCAAATTGTCTGGGCCAGCGGGAGTGAGGCGACTTGCATCAGAACCAACGATGGAGGGCAAAGCTGGCAAAGCTTTTTCTTTGATGTACCTGACTCATTGCAGTTTAGGGATATAGAAGCTTTTGACGACCAAACCGTTTATTTGCTTAGCGCCGGTACGCCTGGACTTATTTATAAAACTACCGATGGTGGTGAAAACTGGACTTTACAGTATAAAAACACCCATCCCGACATATTTCTGGATGGCATGGCTTTTTGGGATGCGCAGCACGGCGTTGTGATGGGTGATCCGCTGGACGGTTATTTTACCATTTTGCGCACCGAAGACGGCGGAGAACATTGGGAGCGTATTGCTGCTGAAAACCTTCCTGCTCCTGCCACGGGTGAAGGTGGCTTTGCTGCCAGCGGTACTAATATCGTTGTGCAGAGCACACAACATGCCTGGTTTGCCAGCGGGGGCATCACTTCCCGGGTCTTTTACTCTAGCGATGCGGGGCAACAATGGGAAGTTGTAGAAACTCCAATACAGCAAGGCGAACCTTCGCAAGGAATGTTTTCCCTCGCCTTTGCCGATACTTTGCGGGGCGTAGCTGTTGGCGGTGCTTATCTTCTCCCCGAAGATACTTCCCGCATTGCTTGCTATACCGCCGACGGGGGCAAAAACTGGCAATTGGCAGCGAAGATGCCGTCAGGCTATCGCTCCGGTGTAGCCTACTTTCCTGAGGATCAACTTTTTATCGCCATAGGTACGAACGGTTCCGACTATTCTACAGATTTTGGCAAAAGCTGGACATCATTAGATACTATAAATTATCATGGCATACAGCCTATTTCCGGAAAGTCCGCTGCCTGGCTCAGCGGAAATGATGGAAGCGTAGCAAAGTTGAGGTGGTAGCATGAGTATGCGATCTGTACGTACCGACGGGGTTTAAACCTTTAGCTGTGCAGCGCGTGCAAGGTTTCAGCATGTATGGCAGCACCTATAATTCCGGCATTATTTCTAGCTTCCGCTACTCTTATTGGAACCTCTACAGTCAGATAGTCTTTAAATTGATCGTACTTTTTGCTGATCCCACCTCCCAGAATGAAATAATCGGGTGAGCATATCCTCACCATGTGGTGCAGGTAGTAGTCAAAGCGGCGGGCCCACGCTTTCATAGACAAATCTTCCGTTTTACGAGCAGAGTCGGCCGCGAAGTACTCTACAGGTTCACCATCTTTGTACAGTATTCTGCCCAGTTCCATATTGGGGATAAGCTGTCCATTGTAGAACATGCCGGTGCCAAGTCCAGTACCAATGGTAATCATCATCACCTTACCCATCAACCCACGGCCTGCTCCAAGTTTCATTTCGGCCACACCGGCCAGGTCAGCATCGTTTGCCAGATAAAAGCTGAGGCCGTCGCAATGCTCGCTGAACAGTTCATCAGCCTGTGTGCCTATCCATTTCTTGCTGATGTTGCCTGCCGTCATAGATTTGCCATGGATGATCACTGCCGGAAAACTGCATCCCACGATACCTTTCCAGTCAAAGTGTTCCACGATTTTGCTGACCGTTTTGGCGACCCGTACGGGCTTTGAGGGTTGAGGGGTATCCAGCCGATATCTTTCAGATATCAGTTCGCCTTTATCAGTGTCTACAATAGCCCCTTTTATTCCTGAGCCACCTACATCCAGACCTAAAATTTCCATATCATTTAGTCATTGTTAACAGGGCGTAAGTATAACAAAAAAATCGTAGAGGTGCTGGTTGCGGAGAAAGTATGTACATTGCTAAAAATTTGTGCGCCAATACTGGAGGAAAATAGTAGGGATATTTGGTTGTCATACGATGAGAGGGAGTGGGGCATCTTTCACATAAAAGCAGGTCGCTGGTCGGGTACAAACACTGTAATCCATTGACAGGGAGAAAAACAGCGTGTATTAAGACTGATTTTTAGCTCAAAATGCTATTTTGACATGAATGTCATAAGAATGACGTGCGGACGGCGCAAGGTGATGGAAGCCGAGTAGCTAGTTTTGAAGAAATTAACATTCTATGGAAAGTAAAGCTATTTTATCCGAAAGGATTCGCCAAAGACGAGTACAAAAAGGTTACTCACAGGAGTACCTCGCCGATAGCGCTAAAGTAAGCGTCCGCACTCTCCAAAGAATAGAAGGCGGACAAACCGAACCCCGGGGCCACACGTTGATTGCCCTGGCCAACGCGCTGGATATCGCCATTGAAGACCTGATGGATTTCACTAAAAAAAGTGATCGTTCTATCCTGCAAGTCATCAATTTGTCTGCGCTCTCTTACTTTTTTTTACCCCTCGGCAACATTATTCTCCCTCTCATCATCTGGATTATGTACAAAGACAAGGTGGAAGGGGTAAATCAGTTTGGTAAACGGCAAATTTTCATACAGGCCGGATGGACGATGCTGATTTTCCTCTCCTACGTATCCTTTTTCTTATCTCCTTTTCTGATCAATGCATTGGGAATAAATATAAATCCTGATACTATGTGGACCTTACCGCTCACAGCGATCTTTCTGATTTATACCTTAAATGCCATATATATCATTGTAGTAGCCATATTAATTGCTAAAGAAAAAAGGATACCTTTCCTGGGTCTCAAACCGTAAATTTTAGATAACCTATTATATGATCATCCTCTTTTCATTTTAGCTTTGAACCTATTCCTTGAAACGGGTTCAGCCTATACTTTTAACTAAATAATTATGCACGGAGATAAAATCACTTACCGAGGAAAAAAGATTTCAGCAGCAGACAAAGCCCTGATCATGCTGCATGGCCGGGGCGGGTCAGCGGAGGACATACTTTCTTTGTCCACTTATCTGGAAGTGGAAGATTTTGCGCTGCTGGCACCAGAAGCGACAAACAACAGCTGGTATCCTTATTCTTTTTTGGTGCCCCCCGCCCAAAACGAGCCAGGATTATCTTCTGCTTTGCAGTGGCTGGCCGCCATAGAACAGGATTTAGTCTCACAGGGAATCAGTGCTGAGCATATCTATTTTCTGGGCTTTTCCCAGGGTGCTTGTCTAAGCCTAGAATACACCGCCCGTCACGCCAAGAAGTACGGAGGTGTCATCGCTTTTACTGGCGGACTGATTGGTGACCAATTGTACACAGAAAATTACCAGGGAGATTTTGAGCATACACCGGTCTTTATCGGAAGCAGCGATCCCGATCCCCATATTCCGGTAGAAAGAGTGCATGCATCAGAGGAAGTGATGCAAAAAATGAACGCAGTAACTACCGTCAAAATCTATCCTGACCGCGGACACACCGTCAGCCAGCAGGAAATTGATCTGGTAAACCAATTGATTTTAAAGAAATAAGATGCGTTTTCCAAGGCACATCGGAGGCAAATGATTGGATGAGGAGTTTAATGTAAATTGTCTTAGAAGCCTTGCGAATGTAGGGTGCGGGGACTACATTTACGGTCGTGCTACGCCAGCTATCCATATTGTTCACGCTAGTCATTACGCTCAATACTTTTGCGCTGAGCATCGTACAGCTGAGTTTTGAGTTGAACCGGGATTACATTGCCGAATTTTTGTGCATAGAAAGAGAACAAGAAATGAGCGTCTGCCGGGGCACTTGTTTTCTGGATGAGAAACTCAAGCAAGCTGATGAGCAACAGCGTCAAAGCCCAGCTCCTGCCATTGCTTTGACTGTCTTCTTTATGCCCCAAGTTTGGGAAGCCTATTTTACCGCTCCCGAATTACCTTCCGTTTCATTTTCTTTGTTTCAGGAAAAATTATCCGCTTTGCTCAGCGCAGACCTGTTTTTTCACCCTCCCCGTTCTTAGTCGCTTTCTCACCAAGTTCTGGTCTTTTTATTTTCCCATTGTGCATAAATAGCAAATGTTTTGTTTCAATTGCACAACGCATGGAAATAGAATTCAGCCTTGAAATAAGGTCCGTCCAGGAACGTTTTATAATGAAGAATTAAAAAATTCAGGATAATGAAGTACGTAATCACCATTGCAGCGCTCTTGCCACTATTGTACCTGACCACCTGTCAGGAGGAAACTCCCGAGGAAATGCTGGATAGGGCTAGCCTTACGATAAATCTCACACATTTGGTAGATGGACAAAACCTGGTCTATGAAACCCAGACCTATACCAATACGGTGGGCGAAAGATATATTATCCAGGATTTTAAATACTACCTCAGCAACATCAAGCTTAGAAATTCGGCTACCGGGGCGTATTATTTGGAGCCGGATAGCTATCACCTGGTGCGCCATGAGGAAGGAAAAGACTTTCAGATTGTGATTGAGGGCATCCCTGCCGGGGCGTACAATGAAATGGAATTTGCCATCGGCGTAGACAATGGTGCCAATACCTCTACCGATAAAGTGGGCGCACTGGACCCCGGCAACCAAATGGCATGGGACTGGAATACCGGCTATAAATTCCTGCTATTGGAAGGTAAATTCGGGCAGTCTGAAGAAAATTTAGACGAAGGACTGGTCTACCATATTGGAGGTGATGCTAATTATCGGGTATTGAAGTTTGACATGGCCATGACAAAATTAGAAAATGACCGCACAAAAACCGTAGCGATCAATGCTGATGCCGCTTCCATATTCGCCGAGCCTACCCCGGTGAGCTTTAGTGAGCACCCGGTAGTAATGGGCGATCCTTTTTCTACCAAAGTGGCCGATAACTACGCCGCGAACATGTTCCAAATTACTGCAATTGAATAAAGAAATGCTAAATACTTGAATAATAAACCGTTTCGTCCTAGTAGGTTCTCTCGAAGAGGAACCTACGTAATTGCGCTGTGTTTTACAGGAAACCCTGCCGAGGCATCTCAAATATGTTTACCACCATTGAATAGAAGAATACCGAATACTTGAATAATAAATCGTACATATCCCTCTTGATGGCCGGGCTGCTTTGCTTACATGCTTTTCAGATGTCCATGATTGTGCTCAACTATGAGTACAACCAGGAGGTATTCGTGCGGCTTTTTTGTGAAAATCAGGATAAACCGGAGTTGCATTGTAATGGACAGTGTTTTCTAAAAGACAGCATAGACCAGGCCAAGCAAGACCAGAACACGAATAACAACGAACAGGAGATCAAGCTAACCTGGTCACAGTTCTGTCCACAAAACGAAGAAATTACCCATTTTTCCCATCAAGGGAATGATCTTTACACTTTTTCCCCCTACTTAGTGCAAGCCCACTTGCTGCTGCTGCCCACCGGTGTTTTTCATCCACCCCAAGCCTGAATTTTCCTGTCTCTTGATAGCTGAAACTTTCCCTAATATCCCGGACTGCATGTTTGCTGCTTGCGCAGTTGAACGTTGACTCTTTTTTGAAAAGAATCCGTCCGGTGTTTATTTAAGCCACTACTGACGGTAGTGTAATGGGAAATTGTATTCATGGCTATCATCCTTGTCCTTTCTACCCGGAAGTCCGATACCAGGTAGAAAGTGCACTTCAATTTATCCATAAAATCATGCTGAAATTCTTCAGCGATACCTATTTATTTTTAAAATACGACGATGAAAATTTTCAAATATATTTTATTCAGCACATTGGCAGTAAGTCTTTTTTCCACCTGTGATGATGAGAAAATAGACCCTGAAGCTGGCAATGGTTCCTTTGTGGTAGAATTTGATAACTACGTAGGCAGTACCGACATGCAACTTGACCCGGCAGGCTCCACCGATTTTCGCTACGCTACTGCCAGTGGCCAGCAGTTCAATGTTTCTACCTTCCGCTATTACATTAGTAATATCAAACTGGAAGGGCCTGACGGCGCTATGTTTGAAGACGAAATGAACGTGAGTGCTAATGCTGACGAGGTAGCAGGCTATTATCTGGTGCAGGAAAGCGAAGCTTCTTCCCAGTACATCACGCTGGACAACATTCCGGAAGGTAACTACGACAAAGTTACTTTTACCCTGGGTATTGCCGAGGAAGGGGTACAGCAGGGTGCTGCAGGAGGGATACTGGACCCCGCTGAGGGTGCCTGGTTCTGGAACTGGAACGCTGGGTATATCAGTCTGGGCATGGAAGGTACCGCAGCAGATTCTCCTCAGCAAAAAGTAGAAGGTGATGGCTTCATCATTGAGCCTAAGACTTTTTCCCTCCACGTGGGTGGCTGGAAAGATGTTGATCCTGACGATAATTTTGTCAACAACATCAAAACGGTGACGCTGGACTTAGGGTCTGCGGTGACGGTAAGCGACAAATTGAAACCCGAAGCGCACATCGTATTTGACATGCTCAAAATCCTGGACGGTGCCAGTGTAGATTTTTCTCAGACCTATGCCGTACATGCGCCCCGTTTGGGAGCGCCACTGGCCGAAGAGATCCCCAATGCCTTTATCGTAGATCATGTGCATCAGTAGGCTTATCGGCAAAACGTATTTGTGGGCAGGTAAGTCAGTATGGCTGGCCTGCCTGTTCTTTCTATTCTCCTGCCAGTCAGATGATCTGGAAGGAATAGCGGACAAAAGTTACGTATTTGTCAAACCACCGAATTTCCCTGAGCCTACTTACACTTTTGACAACAATCCAATAACAGAGAAGGGGTTTAAACTAGGCAGGAAGCTATTTTTTGATCCGCTACTGTCGCGGGATGGTTCGGTGTCGTGTAACAGTTGCCATATTCAGGCCACTGCTTTTGCCGATGGGCAGCAGCATCCGATGAGCATAGGCGTAGATAATCAGCAAGGCATTCGCAATGCCCCTTCGCTGACTAACCTGGCTTTCATGCGGGAGTTTTTTTGGGATGGCGGGGTAACGCACCTGGACTTTGTACCTACCAATGCCCTTGAAAATGAGCTGGAAATGGACGAAAGCCTGGGCAATATTGTGGATAAACTCAACCAGCACACGGAATACCCGGCCTTGTTTAAAGAAGCATTTAGCATAGATACCATTACTTCGCCCTATATGTTGCACGCATTCTCGCAATTCCTGGTGATGATGGTATCCGCCAATTCCAAATATGATAAATATATGCGCAACGAAGGGGAGGAGCTGACGAATGAGGAACTGGAAGGCTTGCGCCTTTTTGAAGAAAAATGTACCGCTTGTCATGATGGTACGCTGTTTTCTGACTTTAGCTACCGCAATAACGGGCTTAGTGCTACCTTCAGCGACGAAGGCCGGGCAAGGATTACCGAGCATCCTGCTGACCAGGGCAAATTCCGGGTGCCTAGTTTGAGAAATGTAGCCCGTACCGCGCCTTACATGCATAGTGCCCGGTTCCAGACTTTGGAACAGGCCCTGCAACATTACGCCATTGGAGTCGTGGATTCGCCTACTTTAGATCCTTTGCTCAAAAACGAAAGGCAAAGGGGAATACCCATGACCGAAGAAGAACAATCAAAAATTATCTCTTTTCTTCGCACATTAAATGACTATGAATTTGTCGCCGACCAACGCTTTATGAACACTTCTAATCCGTAAAACATGAAAAATATATTCTTTACGCTTATACTATTTGTGCTATCAGCAACCGCTGGGTTCGCCTGTGATGTCTGCGGATGTTCGCTGGGAAGCAATTATTTTGGTATACTGCCCCAGTTTGACAAACATTTTGTGGGCATTCGCTGGTATTATAGCTCTTTTTATGCCCAGATGGACCATAACAGTGAGTTTCTGGAAGAAGAGTACTCCAATGATACCTACCAGACTTTTGAGTTGTGGAGCCATTTTTACCTGACTGACCGGGTTCAATTATTCGCTTCATTGCCCTATTCCTACAACCAAATGGATGGTAGCCATCAGAAGGTGACTGCCTCCGGGCTGGGTGATATTTCTCTACTGGTCAACTACACTTTGGTGAATACTGGGGAAGATGTGGGCAATCCCTGGCGACACACTTGGCTGGCCGGTGGCGGGGCCAAGTTACCTACCGGTGATTTTAAGCAAGAGGATAATGGCTTGCTCATTAATCCGAACTTTCAATTGGGTACAGGCAGCACTGACTTTGTACTAAATAGCATGTATACCGTGCGTTACCAAAATGTAGGGCTGAACCTAGGCGCTACAAAACAGTTTAACACTCAGAACTCCGAAGGTTATCGCTTTGGTAATCAGTGGAACGCTTCAGCACAAGTGTTTTACTGGCAGCAGATGAAATACCTGTCGGTACTCCCCAACATTGGTATGTACTACGAAGCAGGTAAGATGCATACTGACCAGGGAATAGCGCAGGTCAATACAGGTGGTAAAGTGTGGCTTGCCCAGGCAGGGCTAGATATTTACTACGGTGATGTGGCCATAGGTTTTACCTTTAAAGCCCCAGTCTCCCAGCACATGAACAGCGACCGCATTGCGTATATTGAAGCCAAAGAGCGGATGTTGCTCAGTCTGATTTATAACTTTTAAAACTAAACAATGATGAAAAGAGAACTTTTATACCTCCTGCTGGCAGCTTTGTCAACTACTTTTGCCTGCCAATCATCTACAGAAGATGGCAGCAAGCAAACCCAGGCCCAGAAAGTTTACCAGGAAGCGATGGTGATCCATGATGAAATCATGCCCGAAATGGACAAGATGATGCAATTGAAAAAAATGCTGAATACCCGTATGGATTCTTTGCAGCAAATGGATTCTGTTGCTTATGCCGATACCTTAGACCTGATGCACTCGGCGGTACAGGATTTGGAAGAAGCCGACCAGGCCATGATGCAGTGGATGCGCGGTGTGAAAAAAGTGCCGGGGATGGAAGGCCAACAGTCAGCTTATGCCCAGGAGATGGAAACCAAAATGCCCGCTGACACTACCAAACTGGTAAAAATCCAGCGGGAGCAAAAAAAAGCCATTGAGGGTGTGAAAGAACAAATGGAAGAGAGCATCCGGCAGGCACTGGCTTTACTGGGCCAGGCGAGGGAGGAATAATAGGGTAACTACTATTTTTCAGGAAAATACCAGGGGCAAATGGTTGTTTTTAGGAGGTGGTTTTACTTTCTATATTCCTGAAGGGGCTTTGCACGATGTCAGGGTAGCGGTGGAATAGGGATATATTATTGTAGAAGACAACAACGGGCCGGAGATGGAAACACAGAAGAAATTGATGTCTGGAATAATAT
>JBBSOG010000186.1:0-10778 GCA_038259985.1 Cytophagales bacterium | reverse complement strand
CGCTGCACAAAATACAGACGGTGCCACCATTACCATCGCCGGTAATTCTTGCGCCGTGCAAGCCCTTTTTGTCCCCTTTTTCTTTGACCATCTCTACAATAAGGTCGGTTTTGTCATGGCCAAGCCCGCAATCAGAATAACTCTGGTGGGATTCGTACATCAGTTCACCCATAAGCTGAAGCCTGTTGGAGTAGTTTTGAAATTCGGTGGTATAATTTCGCATAATCTGAGCAAATAATTTTACCCTGAAATTTTCATAAACAGGATGACGGGTAACATTTTTTAGCAAATAAGTTTTATCCCGGTCAATAAATGAAATTTGGTCAATAATGGTCTTATATTTTTCCATAAATTCCTGGCCATCAATAGTTTCCGGTAAATTGGGAAGATAATTTTTCTCAAAATCCGAAGGGGAAATGTTGGCTAGATATCCTCCGTGGGGCAGCTTACTGAAATCCCCCGTTTCTTTGGCTACTTCCAAATCCCTGAGCGTGGCTCCGCTATTTAAGGCAATCATGGTGTAGCCCATAAATGTTGCTGTCCGTACATCGTTGAAAGCGCTTCCATCACCACCCTGGCTTATGCCGCTGTTGATGCCAACAAAATACATCTGGTCAGGGATATCAATGGGGTGAAAAACCTCGTGAGGCTGACAGATAATGGGGATAAGCTTATTCTTTTTGTTACTAAACACGGCCAATTGATCCATTAATCCACAAGCTACCCCGGCTACCAGATTTTCTGCTTTTTGGGCAATGATAGGTATCTCATATTCCCCCATATTCAGATTGAGATAATTGACAATAGCCTTGAGCACCGCGATTTCCACAGAGGCAGAAGAACCAAGTCCTTTGCGAATGGGCACGTCAGTCGTGATCAAGATATCAATCCCTTCCGACCTAAGGTGACGCGTTTCGTTAAGGATGATCAGACAACCGACAACATATATTGCCCAATCCCCACCCTCTTTTTTTAGTATCTGATCGCGGATATAATCATAATTGGGTACTTTAAATTCACCGACGATTTCCTCATAGTGCGCAGAAAAAGTTTTGGTCTCCCCCTGTATTATGGTTTTAATATTGATTTGGGAGTCATCGCGAAATGATACGTGTGCCGAAGTTTCTTCCAATAGTGGCTTTTGGATGAGCAGGGAGCCGGAAAAATTAGCGATTCCCCCCATGACATCCAGCCTACCCGGGGCGGTAGCCTGAAATACTTTCTGCTGATGACTGGCGTAAAAATCTTTGAGTATACCTGCGATTTTGCTCATGATAAGTATTCAGTAATAATTTTATTGAAAAATTAGGCTCAAGGGGCACCCGCACAAACTAACATTAATAATTAAAACAACAGCAACTGAAAATTAAAAAATCTTATATCCATGTGAGGATTTTTGATTTAAAAAGGATTATCACATCTTTGGCGCTTATGGATTTACAACATATTCAAAACATCATCTTTGACCTGGGCGGTGTCATTATTGACATTGATCCCCAGCGATCTTTTGATACTTTGTCCGCATTTCATGAGGACGAAAAGAAAAGGAAGCAGTTGTTTCATGATAATGCGCAGCTTTTTCTGGATTATGAAAAAGGGCTGATCAGTGATGCTGACTTTCAGGAGGGTATCCGTCAGCTTACCGCAAATTCTGCAATTAAAGATGAAGAAATTGTGGAGGCCTGGAACTTAATGTTGCTCCATATACCCAGCGAACGTTTGCAACTTTTGGAAAAACTAAGGCAGAAGTACAAAATGTATGTACTGAGCAATACTAACGCAATTCATGTGGCTGCTTTCAACAAAATCATTGAGAAAAACACCGGAAAATCAGCGCTCAATCATTTTTTTGACAAAATATATTACTCTCATGAACTGAAGCTGAGAAAGCCGGAACCTGAGATTTACCAGTACGTCATTGATGACCAAAACCTCTCCGTAGAGGCTACCCTTTTTGTGGACGATAGGCTGGAAAATATTGAAGCAGCTTCCAAATTGGGCTTGCAGACTTTTCATGTACAGCCTGGTCAAGGCATTCTTGAATTTTTTGCCCACCTATGAATCCAAAAATCAAAAGTCTGGGCATTCATGTTGGGCTTTTCCTGCTGACCCTGATCACCACAACGCTGGCAGGGGCTGAATGGCAGTTTGGCAGGTTTTTATTTTATGACGAAAACCCACTTACCTGGGATTATTTTTTACGAGGTTTTGCTTTCTCCCTGCCGTTTTTAGGTTTTCTCACGGCACACGAGTTCGGGCATTATTTTACGGCAAAAAAATACAAAGTAAAGGTTACTTTACCCTATTATTTACCACAATGGTTCGGGTTTTTGCTTGCGCCATCTATCGGTACTTTCGGGGCATTTATCAGGATCAAAGATTTTGTCAATAGTCGCAAAAAATACTTTGATATCGGAATTGCCGGACCTTTGGCAGGTTTTGTCGTAGCCTTGGGTGTTTTGTATTATGGGTTCAGTCATTTGCCTCCTCCCGAGTATATTTTTGAGGTTCATCCCGAATACCAGGAATATGGATTGGATTATGCCGAGCATGTTTACCAGGACGAAGAAGGTTCTTTAGAATTAGGCACTACCTTACTCTTTGAATTTTTCAAGGTCTATGTAGCCGACCCCGAAAGGTTGCCTAATCCTCACGAGATGATTCATTATCCGTGGTTACTTGCCGGTTTTCTGGCCTTGTTCTTCACTGCATTCAACCTGATACCGATTGGACAATTGGATGGGGGGCATATATTGTATGGTTTGATTGGAAACCGGCTCCACCGGAAAGCTTCTGCAACATTGCTTATCTTATTTGTTTTCTACGCAGGCTTAGGAACGGTAAATCCTTACGAAGCCACTGATGATTTGTTGTTTGGCATTCCCCTGTACATAGGTTTCTTGTTCCTCATTTTTTCCCGGCTGACACCTTCCGCTCAAACAAACTTGCTGGTAGCGCTGGCGATATTTAGCGCGCAGTTTTTGATCGCCAGTTTCAATCCTTTGCTCCGGGGATATCCTGGCTGGCTGCTATTTAGCTTATTGATAGGTAGGTTCTTGGGGGTTTATCATCCTCCGGTGTTGATTGATCGCCCTTTGGATAAGGGAAGACAAGTACTAGGCTGGCTGGCATTGGTAATCTTCATTCTCTGCTTAAGTCCTGCCCCCTTTGTGATTACTTATTAACTGTCAATTGCCGTAGACGTTTAGCAAAGCTTTCAGTTCTTCCAGGGAATTGGCGTCCTCTGCTTTTTTGTCTTGTCTCCAGCGAAGCATGCGGGGAAAACGCAGCGCCACTCCGGATTTATGCCTTTTAGAAGCTTGGATGCCTTCAAAAGCTATTTCAAATACCAGCTCAGGCTTAACAGTACGCACCGGGCCAAAGCGTTCTTTGGTATTTCTTTTGATAAAATGGTCTACCTGTCTAAACTCAGCGTCGGTTAATCCTGAATAAGCTTTTGTAAAGGGAACGAGTTCTACTTTTTCATCTGCACGGTTCCAGACAGCAAAAGTATAATCCGTATAAAGACCAGCCCTTCTGCCCGAACCTCGCTGGGCGTTGATCAGCACGCCATCAATGGTCAACGGATCAATTTTCCATTTCCACCAATCCCCTCTTTTACGTCCCACCTGATATGCAGAATTTTTTCTTTTCAGCATAAATCCTTCAGCAAAGTTAGCGCGGGATTCCTCGCGCAAGGCTTTTAACTGTTCTTTATCGCCGGAGGCAATCACCGTTGATAACTGAAAGAAAGGTAATTGGCGATGAAGGGAAGCATGAAGTGACTCTAAAAGTGCCCTCCTTTCGGATAAAGGTTTTTGACGGATATCTTTGCCTTCCCATTCCAGAAGATCATAGGCACGGACAATCACCGGGGCGCTTTTCAAAATACTTTTGGTAATATTTTTTCGTCCGATTCTGGTTTGCAAGGCTGCAAAGTTCAACAGTTCATTGTCTTTGTAAGGCAAAATTTCGCCGTCTATAACTGTACCATCAGGTAATAAATCCTGGAAAGCGTGAAATTCAGGAAATTTGTCAGTCACTAATTCTTCTCCTCGGGACCAGACATACAATTTTCCACCTCTCACAATGCATTGGGAGCGGATGCCGTCCCATTTCCACTCCGCCTGCCATTCACCAACATCTTCAATTTCTTCAAAATCTTTTGTTTCCAGCGCATGAGCCAGAAAAAATGGATACGGCCGGGAAAGATTGTCTTCTTTATTTTCTTCTAAAATTAGTCCTTCATAGGTGGCAACTTCAGGGTCCCAATTCCCCATAAGCCGATGCGCGACAATGGTCTTATCTATCTCGTGTACGTCAGCGATAGCGCGGATGACATTATTTTGGGATACGCCTATCCTGAAACTGCTGGTCATCAGCTTATTGAAGACAAACTTTTCTTGCCTTGTCATCATTTGCCAGGCATGCAAAATTTTTTCTTTTTTCTCCTCATCAGACTTGCCTGCTAAGTGTTGAATGAATGCGATCCAATAGGCGAGGGGCTTATCCTGCTGCGAAGCAGGTTCCGGAAGTAAAAGTGACATAGTTTCTGCCAGATCACCGACTACGCCATAAGATTCATCAAAAAGCCAGGTGGGGACATCAGCCAATTCTGCGGTCCACTCCTTGAGTAGGGAAGTGCGTACCTGTTTCTTAGGTTTTTTGTGGGTAAAGAGCGCCAGCGTCCAGAGTTTATCTTTGTCAGGGGCTTCCTGAAAGTATTGCTTGAGAAAAGCAATCTTATCATTGGTTTTATTGGTCTGGTCTAAAGCAGTAAAAAGTCCGGCAAACTGTTTCAATCTGATTTTAAAAGGTTGATTTGCACTATAACTTTTGAAAAGCGGATAAGTTTAGGCCGCTAGGTTTAGATTGGATTTTATATAGTAAAAAAAACTTTTCTTTTTGAAAGGAAATCAAGTGTGTGTAATATAAGTGACAAATTAAAGGAGGAATGTACAATTCATTGCTGAATATTTGTTTGGTATTCAAGGAGTGCGTTTTAAGCCAGCTTGGACATGTACCGTATAAAATTGCTGATGAAGATATTCGGCTCAACCATAAAGTATATCATTCTAATTTCCCTGATTTCATCCGCATGCGGTCGCGGCATGATTTGCCCTGCCTTTCAGAGTAGTTTTATACTTAATGACAGTATTCGTGACATCACTTTTGCTGTGCTTGGCCCTGATTCCTTACCAAGAACCTATCTGACTGCCAAGAACCGATATGGAATTGTAGAAGGTACCGCCGATTGGCAAAAGCGGGTCAACCTGAGAACCATTGAAATGCTCACCATTTATGATCCCAAATTTCCAGTAGACAGTGTACTGACAGTACCTACCTACGAGGATGATTCCCTAAAATTTGCCGATCCGCAAATCAGCAGCACTGCTGGAAAGTAAAAAAAAGCGCTGAATTCAGCGCTTTTTGTGTTTACACCACAATATTGACGATCTTTTTAGGCACAATAATGACCCGCTTGGGGGCTTTGCCTTCTGTCCACTTCTGTACCTGCTCTGAAGCTAAGACTGCTTTTTCAATGTCGTCTTTGGGCATATCCAAAGCAAATTCCATTTTGGCCCGGACTTTACCATTCACGGAGATCGGGTACTCGTGGGAGGCTTCAATCAGGTATTTTTCCTGGTATTGGGGAAATACCGCATGAACTATGCTGCCTTCATGGCCCAGTTGATGCCACAATTCTTCGGCGATGTGCGGAGCAAAGGGGGAAAGTATCACCACAAGATCGTTAAGCACTTCCCTTTTGTGGCATTTCATGCTGGTGAGTTCGTTAACGCAAATCATAAATCCACTCACCGAGGTGTTGAAGGAAAGGTCTTCAATATCCTCCTGCACTTTTTTGATGGTTTTGTGCAGGATTTTCATCTCCGCTTCGGTGGCTGTTCCCTCAGTGACGATAAAGTTATCAGCGTCGTCATAGAACAAGCGCCACAGCTTCCGCAAGAATTTGAAAACCCCATCAATGCCATTAGTGTTCCAGGGTTTGGACTGCTCCAAAGGTCCCAAAAACATCTCATACATCCGCAAAGTATCTGCGCCGTATTGCTCAATCACGTCGTCAGGATTGACCACGTTAAACTTGGACTTGGACATTTTTTCCACTTCACTGCCACAGATATACACGCCGTTTTCAAGAACGAATTCAGCAACTTGGGCGTCCTGTTTCCATTTTTTGAAAGACTCTATATCTAATTGGTTATCTTTTACCAAGCTGACGTCCACATGCATGGCGGATGTTTCGTAATTTTCTCTGAGATGATAGGATACATATTTGTTTTCACCGGCTATTCTATACATAAAACTAGAAACGCCCTGAATCATGCCCTGGTTGACCAGTTTTTTGTAAGGTTCATCTACGGTGACATAGCCTCTATCATACAAAAACTTAGTCCAGAAGCGGGAGTAGAGCAGGTGACCAGTCGCATGCTCGGTGCCACCAATATATAAATCCACATTTTCCCAATAGCTCTGCTTCGTCTTGCTAACCATTTCTTCTTCATTATGTGGGTCCATGTAGCGGAAATGGTACCAACTGGAACCTGCCCAACCGGGCATAGTAGTCAACTCATACTCATATTGACCATCGTATTTCCAATCAACAGCCCTGCCTAAAGGAGGCTCTCCGGTAGACGTGGGTTTGTATTCATCCACTGAAGGTAGGTTCAAAGGCAGTTCATCAGTACTTAAAGGATGAGGGATGCCATCTTTAAAATACACAGGCACCGGCTCACCCCAGTAGCGCTGACGACTAAACACCGCGTCGCGCATCCGGTAGTTGACTTTAGGTTTGCCAACCCCCTTTTTTTCTGCCCGTTCGTTGACCGCTTTGATCGCCTCGGTAGATTCCATACCGTTCAGAAAATCTGAGTTGATCATTTTTCCGTGCTTTTTTTCGGTAGGGTCTTCCATGTTTTCCGTTCCCTCAATGACCATCCGAATGGGTAAATTGAAATGTTTGGCAAAACGAAAATCCCGGTCATCAGAAGAGGGCACGGCCATTACCACGCCAGTTCCATAACCAGCCAGCACGTAGTCGGCTACCCAGAGTGGTATTTCCTCCCCGTTGATAGGATTAACTACAAAACTTCCGGTAAAGACGCCGGAAACCGTTTTGACATCAGCCATTCTATCCCTTTCCGACCTGTTTTTGGCTACTTCCACATAAGCTTCCACCGCCTGCTTTTGATCAGGGGTGGTAAGTTGGTCAATCAGTTCATGTTCCGGCGCCAGGGTAACATAAGTCACCCCATAAATGGTGTCTGATCGGGTAGTGAAAGCGGTGAGTACAATATCGCTGTCTTTGACTTTAAAATCCAGTTCGCAACCGAAGGATTTACCTATCCAATTGCGCTGCATTTCTTTGAGCGAATCTGACCAATCCACCTTGTCCAAACCGGAAAGCAGGCGATCGGCGAAAGCAGTGATGCGCATCATCCACTGTTTCATTTTACGGCGTTCTACCGGAAAACCACCTCTTTCGGAGAAGCCATCTTTGATCTCATCATTGGCCAGCACCGTACCCAGTTCCGGGCACCAGTTGACCACCGTATCCGATACATAAGTGAGGCGGTAGTTGAGCAACATTGATTGTTGATCATGTTCACTCATCTGCTGCCATTCCTGCGCACTGAATGAAGGCGTATCTTCATCACAAGCAGCCAAAACAGTCTGGTTACCGTCTTTTTCAAAACGCTTAGTTAGCTGTTCAATCGGCTCGGCTTGGTCGGTTTCTTTGTTATACCAGCTATGGAAAAGCTGCAAGAATATCCATTGTGTCCATTTATAATAAGCAGGATCGCAGGTCTGTACTTCCTTGTCCCAATCAAAAGAAAACCCAATGTTGTTGAGTTGCTCCTTATAGCGGCTGATGTTTTTTTCGGTGGTAATGGCAGGGTGCTGACCAGTTTGAATGGCATATTGTTCAGCAGGCAAGCCAAATGCATCAAAACCCATGGGATGAAGCACATTATAACCCTTGAGCCTTTTGTAACGAGAGACAATATCCGAAGCGATGTAGCCCAGCGGATGGCCTACGTGCAGTCCTGCCCCGGAGGGATAGGGAAACATGTCCAGGGCATAAAATTTAGGTTTGCTGGTATCTACCTGCACTTTGTAAATTTCTTTGTCTTTCCAATAGTTCTGCCACTTCTTCTCTATCGCACGAAAGTCGTATTCAGCCATTACTCAGGTTATTTTCTTGTGAATGTATAGCGGACAAAATTATAACATTAAATGTGAAATGGCAGCATTCCAAGCTTAAATGCTGGTATTTTCTGAGATAGCTCCATTCTACGACTACAGACCTCAAAACATTGACTTCCACCAAGAATTAAAAAATCAATTCGCTAAGCAGAATGTACATCACCAATACAAATCAGCCAAGCTCTTTTTACAATGTATCACCAAGAATTCCTAGTCGCATTGCTCCAGCGGTGTGGCAAATATTGGGGAAGGCCTCCGGCCTGAAGCTTATCTGTTGACTAATCCCGGGCCAGAGGCCCTAGTGGATAGCTGTCACTCGGCAAAGCCAAGCGACTGAGGTGGATAACTGTCACGTGACAAAGCCAGGCGACTGAGGACGTTAACTGGCTATTCATTAATTGAAAACTAATTCGCTTAGGAGGATATATATTCCCATGCTCAATACAAACCAGCCAAACCCTTTTTTCAATTTATCACCAGGAATTTTTTTGGATAAATAAGTGCCCAGAGAAATACCAACAATAGACAAGCTGGTAAAAATGAGGAGAAAATGCCAATCAATCGGCTGTGTGTTGACATCTCCTAAAAAGCCAATTAGCGATTTAGCTGCGATGATTACAAGAGAAGTGCCTACCGCTAATTTCATGGGGAGTTTGGCTAGCAACACCAGGGCAGGAATGATCAGAAATCCGCCCCCAGCACCTACTATCCCCGTCAACAAACCTACTACTAAACCTTCCAGGGCGATCAGGAAAAAATTGAATTGGATAGCCCCCTTGCTTTCAACTTCTTCTTTGCTTTCCCTGATCATGGAAAAAGCAGCAGCAAGCATCACCAGCGCAAAGAACACCATGATAGCCATGCTTTTGGACATGATAAATCCACTCATTGAAAATAAAGGATCAGGAATAGCAGGTACTACATACAGGCGTGTCAAAAATACAGCGATGAAAGAAGGAACGGCAAAAACAAGGGCCGCCTGGTAGTTCACCAAGCCTTTACGCATAAAATTGAAACTTCCGGTAAGGGAGGTAATGCCTACGATGAAAAGTGAATAAGCTGTGGACAATACCGGATTAATACCAAGGATATATACCAAAACCGGAACCGTAAGAATAGAGCCACCACCGCCGATCAATCCCAAACTCAGTCCTATCAAAATAGAGGAAGCATAGCCCGCTAAGGTTAATATGTCCATAATGAGCAAATTTTCTGATAAAGCTAATGGGTTTGTCAGCACTTGTCTGCAACAAAAGTCACATAGCAGGAAATAGTTTTAGAAAAGTAAGCTGTTGCGAATAAGCCATTTGAAAAAGTTTAACGGATTTTACCCTAAAATAAATCAGCTTGTTTTAGCAAGACCTTGTTTCTTCCCAGAGCGATATAATCCTGATGTTCTAATTGTTTAAGTAGCCGGGAAATCACTTCGCGGGAAGTACCTAACTCATTGGCAATTTCCTGATGGGTGATATTAAGTACCGAAGTATTGAGCTGCTGAAATTTAGCCTGTAGGTAATTTACCAGCCTTTCGTCCATTTTTTTGAAGGCAATCTGCTCAATGGTTTGTAAGAGCTCATCAAAACGGGTAGCATAGGTGCGGCCTACCAGTGCTTTCCATTCGCTATACTGGTTCATCCATTGATCATGTTTTTCTAAGGGGATAGATACCAGCTCGCTTGTTTCTTCTGCCACCGCTTTGATCTGGCTGGGCTGTTGTGTACTGCAACAGGTCAGGGACATCGCACAGGTTTCGCCGGGTTTCAGATAGTATAAAAAAACTTCTTTGCCTTCCTCATCTTCTTTGATCACTTTGACTGTTCCGCTTACGATCAGGGGTACCATCTTGATATAGGTGCCATACTTGATGAGAACCTCGCCGGGAGAGAAGGCCAGCCATTTTCCGTAATCGCTTATTTCCCGCAAAAGATCGGGATGACTGATTTGAAAAGCTTCTCTTACCTTATCAATTTTCATAGATGAGCGCATTCTATTGCCCGATGATTATGATTTGGATTGTGTATAGTTTTGGTACTTTTCTACAAACGCCTTAAAATGCTTTTCCAGTGTTTCCCAGTCACCATGTTCAATGGCTTTTTGTAAGAAAAGTTGGCTGCCTATTCCTAGCCCGGTAGCGCCAGCTTCTAGAAAGTTTGTAAAGTTTTGCAGATCAACCCCGCCTACGGGCATAAGTTTAATTTGGTCAAGCGGGCCTAGTATATCTTTAATATATTTTGGGCCCAGGAGTCCGGCAGGAAATAGTTTAACAATGTCAGCTCCGGTGGCGTAGGCGCGGTAGATTTCCGATGGGGTAAAGGCCCCGGGAAAAATAGGGATATTGGCCTCTTTAGATTGGGCAATTAAATTTTCATCCAAAATAGGAGTGACAATAAAAGAAGCATGGGCACGCAGCGCGACATCCAGGTCTTTTTGGTTGCATACCGTTCCTGCGCCTACATTCAGCTTGGGAAATGCCTGTCTAAGCTGCCTGATCATCTCCGCCGCCCCTTCGGTATTCATAGTAATTTCTAAAGTCGTCAGGCCGCATTGTTGGT
>JBBSOG010000185.1:0-10816 GCA_038259985.1 Cytophagales bacterium | reverse complement strand
TGAAAAAAAATTAGCAGGTCATACCACCAGCCCGACCATCGTGGATTGGGATAAAGATGGCAAACCGGAATTGCTGATTGGGGCAGAAGACGGTCATTTATACTATTTGCAAAATGAGTAAAGTTTGAAATCTTGGCCACATCGTACTTTAAATCTTATATGCCTTCCAAAGCAGCATCCAGATCACGTATTAGGTCATTGGCATCTTCTAAACCTACCGAAATACGCATATCCCTCAGCGATATACCCATCGCATTAAATTGTTCTGGGCTCATTTCTTTAAGATAACTGATCGCCGGGACATAGATCAGGCTCTCATGCCCTCCCCAGCTTACACCAATTTTGAAAAGCCGCAGCCGGTTGACAAAAGATTTGATTTTGCCCAGTTCGTCGGTGGCTAGCCGAAAGCTCATCAGCCCGGTATAACCTTTCATCTGCTGTTGACCCAGTGCATATTGCGGAAAACTTTCCAATCCGGGGTAGCGCACTAAGCTGATCTTTGGATGTGCTTCCAGGAAGCGGGCAACCTTCATGGCATTTTCCTGATGCTGGCGCAAGCGTATCGTTAAGGTGCGCAAACTTCTGAGGATCAGCCAGGCTTCAAAAGGGGCCATTTTCGCTCCCAGCCACTCGTATTCACGGGTTGCGATTGCATCAATATCTTGTGCTTTTCCCATGATAACCCCAGCCACCACATCACTATGCCCCCCGATATACTTAGAGCAGGAGTGTACCTCCATATCAATACCCATGGAAAGCGCGGGCTGAAAGATAGGCGTAGCCCAGGTATTATCAAGGATAGTACGGATCTGTCGGGAACGCGCCAAATCAGCGACAGCTTTAATATCTTGCAGGCTAAATACTGCCGAAGAAGGGCTTTCCAGATAGATCAATCGGGTACGGTCGCGAATGGCCGATTGAAAATCTTCTACTTTGTCCCCGGCTACGAAGCTGATCTCAATCCCCATCTTTTGGGTAAGATAGTTGGTCAACAGATTGTTGGTTGGTCCGTAGATATTTTTAATGGCAATCACATGGTCACCGGCATTAACACAATGAAGAATAGCGGCAGAAATAGCCCCCATACCGGAAGGAAATAGCTGTGCTTTTTCTGCTCCCGCCAGCAAAGCTAATTTACTTTCAGCCATAGAAACTGTCGGGTTTTTCCCCCGTGAATAAATAAAGTGGTTGGCACGGTCTTCATAAGCTTGCTCAATGGCCTCCCAACTTTCAAAGCTAAAGAGTGAGTTCTGAAACAACGGAGGCACCACTGCACCTTCATACTTGCTTCTTTCTTCCCCCAAGTGCATTAATAGCGTTTCTAAAGACAAATTTTCTTCCATCCTATTTACTTTCATTGTAAAATTGTAAACCTTACCTTTTAAGACCTAATCCAATATGCGTTTATATTCCCAACCTATGATGCTCAGCAAACACTTTTTAGTACTTTTTTTTCTTTTAGGCGTTCATTTCACCCTCCACTGTCAACCACAAGAAAAAACTGCCCGACCTAACATTATTTTTATTCTTACCGACGACCAACGCTGGGATGCTTTGGGCTATGCGGGCAATCAGTTGGTCAACACTCCTGAGATGGATAGGTTGGCCCAGGAAGGTGTCTATTTCAAAAATGCTTTGGTGACTACCCCCATCTGTGCTGCCAGCCGGGCAACTTTGCTGACGGGTTTATACGAGCGTACGCATGGCTATAATTTCCAGACTAGCGCGGTCAAAGATGAATTCTTGGAACAGGCTTATCCCAAACTTTTACGGGAGGCAGGTTATTATACCGGCTTTTATGGAAAATTGGGCATCAGGACTGATATGGAAAGTCAGTTATTTGATGTCTATGAAGACTATGACAGGAACAATGCTTACAAAGACCGCCGGGGCTATTACTACAAAACCCTGGAGGGTGATACGGTACACCTGACCCGCTACACCGGCCAACAAGCCCTGGACTTTATTGATCAAGTTCCGGATCAGCCTTTTTGCCTGAGCCTCAGCTTTAGCGCCCCCCATGCCCATGACGGGGCACCGGAACAGTATTTCTGGCAGCAAGAAACGGATCAACTACTGAGTGATACTACTATTCCCCAGCCATTGCTCGGAGAGGACAAATACTTTGAAAAGCTACCAAAGGAAGTCAGAGATGGCTTTAACCGTACACGTTGGCACTGGCGCTATGATACCCCCAAAAAGTACCAGCATAGTGTAAAGGGTTACTATCGGATGATTGCCGGCATTGACCTGGAGATTGCTAAAATCCGCAAAAAACTGGAAGAAAAGGGATTAGCCGAGAATACGGTCATCATCCTGATGGGAGACAATGGTTATTTCATGGGAGAGCGCCAACTGGCTGGCAAATGGCTGATGTATGATAACTCCATCCGTGTGCCCCTCATTGTCTACGACCCCAGAATAGATAAATATCTGGATGTAGAAGAGATGGCCATGAATGTGGATGTACCGGCGACTATTTTAGAATTTGCCGGAGTAGAAACCCCTGCTACCTGGCAGGGAAAAAGCCTGCTTCCACTGGTTGAAGGAGAGAGCACAAGCCTGAAAAGGGATACCGTATTGATTGAGCACTTGTGGGAGTTTGATAATATTCCGCCCAGCGAAGGCGTGAGGACCGCCGAATGGAAGTACTTTCGCTACGTCAATGATCAATCACAAGAAGAGTTATACAACCTCAAAAAAGATCCGCTGGAAACCGATAACCTCGCCGATCAGAAGAAGTACAAAGAGGTATTACAAGCACTTCGTGAAAAGTGTGATGAGCTGATTATCACATATCAGGACCCCACGGTAAGAAAACCCAGCGGTCTGACCGTGGAGATGATTCGTAAACCTGAAACTGTGGCAATACAGGATAAAAGCCCGGAGTACCAATGGCAGGTGCCGGATGGCGCAGTGAAGCAAATGGGTTATCAGATATTGGTTTCTTCTTCAGAACAGAATAGCAAGCGCAACATGGGGGATATTTGGGACAGTGGACAGATAAGATCAGGCGAATCATCAAACATAGAACATGCCGGAAAGCCACTGGAAGCAGGCAAAACATATTACTGGAAAGTCAGGCTCTGGGGTGAATTTAACAGATTGGGTGCTTATTCGGAGCCTCAAACTTTTACCTTTTCAAGTAAGAAACAAAGCCAGGTCACTACGCCCAATATTTTTCAGATGGACCGGATCAAGCCGGAGAAAATGACGCGCTTGGATGACAATGGCTATCTGGTAGATTTTGGTAAAGATGCTTTTGCTACGCTGGAACTGAAGTATGCTGCTGACAAAGCCCAAACTTTGACCATACGCCTGGGCGAGCAACTTGCCGATGGTAAAATTAATACCAACCCCGATGGCCACATACGATACCAGGAAGTAAGTCTGTCTGTTGATCCTAAAAAACAAATCTATAAATTACCCCTGAAGGCAGATGAAAGAAATACTAAGTCAGGAGCAGTGGCCTTACCCGAGTCTTTTCCGGTGCTTATGCCATTCAGATATGCTGAAATACATGGCGCCCAATCCGAATTGAACACTGATGATATCACACAGTTGGCTTTTCATACCTATTTTGAAGATGACCAAAGTCATTTTACCAGTTCTGACACTACGCTAAATCAAATATGGGATTTATGTAAATATTCAATCAAGGCCACTTCTTTTGCCGGCTTATACGTAGATGGCGACCGGGAGCGCATTCCTTACGAAGCGGATGCATACATCAATCAACTCAGCCATTATGCTGTAGATAAAGAATATCCAATCGCCCGCGGGACGATAGAGTATTTTATGGAAAATCCTACCTGGCCTACCGAATGGCAATTGCATGTAGCCCTGATGTTTTATGAGGACTATATGTATACTGGTAATACTGAATTGATTGAGAAATATTACGAAGAGCTGAAGCATAAAACACTGATGGAACTGGCCCGCCCCGATGGCTTGATCAGTTCGGAAAAAGCGACCCCGGAGTTCATGCAAAAGCTTGGCTTCCAAGATCCCGAGATCAAATTAAAAGATATTGTGGACTGGCCACCTGCCCAGAAAGATACCGGATGGCAACTGGCTACCGAAGAAGGTGAGCGGGATGGCTTCTATTTTATGCCCATCAATACAGTGATCAACAGTCTGTATTATCAAAATATGAAAATCATGGCAGAGTTTGCCAAGCTGCTGGATAAGACAGAAGAGGCTAATGAATTTGAACTCATGGCACTGAAAGCCAAAGCAGCGGTAAATGAAAAGTTATTTGACAAAGTAAAAGGAAGGTATGTAGATGGCGAAGGCACAGACCATGCTTCATTACATGCCAATATGATGCCTTTGGCCTTTAATATGGTTCCGGAGAAATACATTCCCGGCGTGGTAGAATTTATTAAAAGCCGCGGAATGGCATGTAGCGTGTATGGCGCCCAGTATCTACTGGATGGACTTTACAATGCTGGAGCCGCTGACTATGCCCTGGAGTTGATGACGGCTACCCATGACCGTAGCTGGTGGAATATGATCGCTATTGGTTCTACCATTACCCTGGAAGCCTGGGACATGAAATACAAACCTAATGCTGACTGGAACCATGCCTGGGGTGCGGTGCCGGGCAATGTCATTGCTAGAAAAATGTGGGGCATCACCCCTAAAACGCCCGGAGCTGCTATTGTTAGTATTCATCCTCAACTCAGTAGTTTAACTTCTTCTGAAATAGAATTGCCTTTTTTGAATGGAACAGTTAAAGCGTCTTACCAAAAAGAAAGTGCCCGTTTGCAACGCTATGTGATTGAGCTACCTGCCAACGTTTCTGCTGAATTGATGCTGGAATATGCCCAGGACGATGCCATCACGTTAAATGGCAAATCAGTAGATACTTCTTTTGAAAACATAAGGCTATCTTCGGGGATCAACACCATAGAAATGAGCGTGAGTTCATTCTAAAAAGGGCAGTTAAAAAATTATTCAATGATGAGTTTTCGGCTGAAATAATTTCCCTCTGCGATGATACGTACTACATAAACGCCTTTAGTCAAATTTGTCTCTATGACTTTGCGAGAAGTATTTCCAGACGTGATATGCCTGAGAAGCTTGCCGGTGATGTCATAGATGTAAAGCTCATCAAATGGCTGGTTGATGTCAAAACTGCCATGGGAAGGATTAGGAAAAATCTGAATGTCTTTATCTTCTGATAAGTCAGGTTCATTCACGGCGGTTACATCCCTGTTTTTGTCAAAGCCGGGTCGCATCATCACACTACCTTTCAGCTCAGTATTTGTGTCCCAGGTACCCGTCACATTAGTAAATATTTTGGAAGCGGTATCGGTATTTTTATCAAAACCGATGGCAATGAATGTCTCTCCTTGCTGCTCATAACCGATATAAAAAGTATCTTCTACGACTAATGGTGAAGAAAGCTCAAAGGTCGTAAACTGATTGAGTTGTATTGAGGGAGCTACTTGTGACTGTTGTGCCCGCAAAACTACTTCTTCTCCCGTGCTGTCTTCCAGGCTTTTCCAAACCATCAACTGAAAAGGTATTGCACCCTGGTTTCGGCCTAGCGGAGGGAAATAAATATCCACTTGTGTGAGCAAGTCTTTTTTGGGCGCTACAAACTGATAAGCTACTTTTCCCCCGTTTTGATTTACTTCTACCCCAAATTCAGCTTCTCCATCATCGTAAGCAAAGTACTCATTCAAAGTAAAAGTTGAACGCACGGTATCATTTACGCGATAGTCTACACTGGGATAAAAGATCGTATCGCCGGGCAAGATTTCCGCAATAAGAAAATTGTCCCCTGATGTAATGTGAAACTCTGTTTCTATGATAAGGGAATCCTGGTTGAGGTCAAGAGCATTGACATCCAGTGCTCCTGCGGTGATGGTCCTTCGCTCTAGTCCCGAAGGGATAGGGCTTAAGGCATTGTCATCATTAAGCAACTGAATCACATTACCAGTGACTTGATCCATGAGGAGCGCGGTAAAGCGTACGGGTTGTAGCTGCACATTTAAGTTATAAAAATCCACCGAGCTATTACCAATATACCTCTCAGGACTGGCTACAAATTGCTTCATGGGCACTGCCGTATATTCACCAAAAGGGGAAGTGGGCAAATCTGCCAGGGCACGGTCCAGATAAGCGGTGTTTGAGGCGGTGCGTCCGCTGTTGAGGTAAACGTAATCAATATTCCAGGTGTCAAAAGCACCGGAGAGCCGGTTGTAGGATTGAAACCTGAACTGAAAGCCAGGATGAAAAAAGCCGGGATTGACTACCGGGATCATTTCCTGCTTGAACGCATTGGTCAATAGTGTATCGCCTCCCGACCTGACCCATTGAGTGACCCAGGTATTTTGCACATTTTTAAATTGTAAGCGGATAGAATCCTCAGGATCGGGAAATTCACCCAGGCCAAACTGCTGCCAGAAAAAGCTAAAAAAAACACTTTGCCTTTCGTTGGCAGGCACCAGGGATAAATTGATCGGTAGGGAAACCAGTGAATCCGCTAGTCCTTCAGCGTTGGACTCACTGCTATAAGGTCTGCCGGTGGCATCCACTCCGTCAAAAGTAGCAATACCCACCGTAGGGGCGTTGATGTCAAGTCCGGTATTGATACGTACCGTTTGGCTGCCTTCTGCCCAGCGTTCCGGGGAGGCAACAAATCTTTCAATTTGCGTTGCATTGAAATTAGCGTTAGAAAAATCATCCCAAAAGGGCAGGGTTAGTGTATCCGCTAATTCCCTTTGGGCTTTAGCATGAATGTTTGGTTGACTTGAATGAGCGAGGGGAACAATGTTAAAAGCAGGCTTTTTTATTTCCTGGGCAAGCAGAAAGGGGATACCCTGTAAAAACAGGAGTACCGTCCAACCTATGTTTTTTTTTGAAAGTATATAAAGCAAAGTATTGTTACTCGGTTTCGCCAGCGTCAGCAGCTTCTTTTTCATCCAATATGCTATCTTCCTGATCAGCCTGTAGATTTAGCCATATATCAACTTCTACTCCGATTCTCGCTTTCTGTTCAGAGGAAGGGTTTTGCCTTACCACTACATACCGTTCATCCTGAGCAGCATTTTCCACGACTTCACGGGCATCCCTGCCTGAAAGAGAAGGGTTTTGGAACAATATGCTACCTAACTTTAAGCCGGAACCGACAATAATAAACTCAGCTTCCTCCAAGTCCATGCCATTCACATCAGGCACCTCCAATACTGTATTTCCCAGACCATCGCCAACCAGCAAGTCAATTTTGGAGCCTTTGGGAAGGAATGTGCCTGCCTCAATTTCTTTGCCATCGTAACTCTGTTTGAGTACCGCGTTCTGGGCCAGATCAGGTACATATTTAATGTTGCCTCTTTCAAGTCCATAACCTTGTAAAACCAGCTGGGCATTTTTCACCGAACCGTCTACCAGGTCAGGCATCTTCACCTGGGGTGGGTTGATTGCGTTTAGGGTCAGAAATATTTTTCTGTTTTCTTTTACCTTTGCCCCGGGCAAGGGATGTTGATTCAGTATGGTGAAAGGTTCGTATTCAGCAGTAAACCCAGAGTCGGTAAGCACTTCGTACCGTAAGTTTCTTTTGGTAAGAAATTCGTCAATATCATCCAGGTGGATACCCTCCAAATCGGGAACAGTGACTGTTTCACCGTGATTGGTGGCGGTGGGTAAATAAACATTAAAAAATAACACCAGCAAGGATATCGTCAATACGATAATGATCGCCAGATGTATCAGGACATCTTTTATAGAACTTATTTTGAACAGGTTCATCTTATCTATATTACTTAGTGGTTTTTGCTTTTGCTAAAGTAGCTCGATTAAAACTTGATTTGTTGATTTACGACATCATTGATACTTAAACCAGCAGCCCGTATTTGCTGGGGTATGATGCTCTCCCGGGAGAAACCGGGTGTCGTATTGACTTCAATAAAATAAAACACCCCTTCTTTCAACAGATAATCTACGCGCGCCAGTCCCTTACAATTAAGCAAAGTATAAATTCTTTCTGTTAATTCTTGACATTCCTCCGTTTGTTCTTCACTGATCCTGGCAGGGGTGATTTCCTCCGACGCCCCCTCATATTTGGCTTTGAAGTCAAAGAAGGCGTTCTTAGAAACAATCTCCGTCGCCGGCAATGCCCATGCCTTTCCCTCCTCTAAAAATACGCCACAGGTAACTTCAGTTCCTTTGATATATTCTTCTATCAGCACCTCTTTGTCATGCTCAAAGGCCAGCTTGATAGCACCATCCAATTGATTTGCTTCATCTACTTTACTGGCACCAAAACTTGAACCGCCATTGTTAGGTTTTACAAAACAAGGAAAGCTGAGTTCACTAGCCAGTTGCTGGATATTGTAGCTCATTTGTTGGTTCAACATCACGGACTGGGGCGTAGTGAAACCATAGCTGGCAGCTATTCGCTTACACAAATTTTTGTTAAAAGTAATAGAACTGGTAATCACATCACAACCCGAATAGGGAATCCCTAATAAATCCAAATACCCTTGTATTTTACCATCTTCGCCAGGTGTACCATGTATTGTATTATAAACGAACTTGAAAGTGATTTCTTGTTCATTCTTCTGGAAAGAAAAGTTGTCCTTGTTGATGGGGTATTGCTGTCCGTCAGCATGCGCAAACCAGCCATCCTGGCTGATGACTACCTGATAAGGGGTGAAACGGGTTTTGTCAATGCATTCCATGATAGTGGTCGCACTTTTCATAGAAATAATGTACTCATGGGACGTGCCTCCTGAAGTCACGGCTATATTCATATTCATCTTGTGGTTTTTGTGGCAATTTACACCTTTTGACGTATAGCAAAAAAGTTACCATATTCTTGTGCGTGTTTTTTTTACTACACGCATGTAAGGTAATCTGACAAAAATAGAGTCACATCACGGCATAATGATTTCCGCCACGCGTTCCGCTTCTGCAAATGCTAAGCGGTCAATTCCGGTTTGAGCCTGTTGCTGATCAAAATAAGTAAGCAAGTCAGAAGTCTTGATATTTCCGGTAAGCTTTGGTCCCGCCATGGGGCACCCTCCCAGGCCATTCATTACACCATCATAATGTCGGCACCCCTGCCGGTAGGCCGCATCAATTTTATCGTACCAGTCAGTAGAGGTGGTATGCAGGTGCAGGCCGAATTTCACTTCTGCGTAGTTGGGGATAATGGTTTGAAAAACCTTGCCAATGGTAGAAGCTTCGCCCATTCCGGTGGTATCAGCCAAAGCGATATGGCGCACCCCTGCCCAGTGCAACTGATCACTCCAGTGCAAAAGTAGTTCGGCATTCCAGCTATCCCCGTAGGGATTACCAAAAGCCATAGAGACGTACACCAGCAGTTGTTTATTATGTTTCGCTGCCAAATCCATCATCTGCTTTACCAGATCAAATGAATCCTCTACCGTACTTTTGATATTTCTCTCCAGGAAAGTAGGAGAGAAGGAAAAAGGGAAGCCCAGGTAATGAATAGGCTGATGCTTACAGGCTTCATCAGCCCCTCGCAAGTTGCCGACAATCGCCAGTAATTTTGTTTTAGTTTCATTGAGGTTGATTCCAGCCAGCACTTCAGCCGTATCCCGCATCTGGGGCACTGCCTTCGGTGAGACGAAACTCCCAAAGTCAAGCGTATCATAACCTACTTTCAGCAAGGTGTTGATATACCTTACCTTATCTTCGGTAGGAATGAAGGTTTGAATGCCCTGCATCGCATCCCTGGGACATTCGGTGAGTTTAACAGTTTCCGGCATATTTTCTTTTAATGGTCATGTTGGTCAATTACCTAACATACTTTCCAGGTCTTTTAATTCTGCATCTAATAGATTATAATATCAACATTACACCCTGGACGCGATAATTAAAATCAGTCCTACAATGAAGAAAAGGAACATAAAACGGATTAAGGTGCTGGTGCCCTGCGGAGCTTGGGCAAATTCTTTCCAAATGAACACCCCCCAGGCAGCGGCGATCATCGTAGCACCCTGCCCTAGTCCGTAAGATATGGCAAAACCTGCTTGTTCAGAGGCAAGCATACTCAATGACATACCTACACACCAAATGGCGCCTCCCAATATGCCAATCAGGTGCAGTCGGGGCGTACCTTTCTTGAAATAGTCAGCATAGCTCACTGGGTTTCCTTTGAAGGGTTTGTACATAAAAATGGTATTCCATAGAAAGTTAGAAAGCAGTATACCCAGCGAAAAGATAAAGACTGCGGAGTAAGGGGTAAACATACCCGCCTCCGGATTTGCAAAATCAGTAGAAACGGCAGCGGCTACAAAGCGGAAGAAAAAACCCATCAATACTCCAGCCACCACCGAGAGTAAAATCCCTTTGGTGGAAGTACTGCCGCTTTGGGTGGGAAGTTTGCGGTATGCCAACGCATCTAAGACGATCGCAATAGTGACCATGCCTACCCCAATAAATAAGTAAAGCGGATCACCTACCGGCGTAGCCATATAATTGACGACTACTCCCAATACCAGCGCCAGCCCAATGCCGATAGGAAAGGCTACCGCCATACCAGCAATATCGATTGCGGCGACCAATAATAAATTAGCAATATTAAAGACAACACCCCCTAAAAAAGCGGAAATAAAAGCTTCCTGGCTGCCTTGTTGCAGATCAGTAAAGAAGTCCCTTCCCTCAGTGCCCATGTTGCCCAAAGTCAGGCCGAATATCAGGGAAAGTAGTACCACGCCGATGGTATAGTCCCAGTAAAATAATTGAAAGGGCCATACTTTGGTAGCTAGTTTTTGGGTATTGGCCCAGGAACCCCAGCAAAGCATGGTAATAAGAAGCAGGATAACCGCGGTAGTGTAGG
>JBBSOG010000184.1:0-10892 GCA_038259985.1 Cytophagales bacterium | reverse complement strand
CAGCCTGGGTACATCAACCAGTCAGCAGGGAAGCTTTACCATCAATAATGTGCCTACCGGAAACTATACGCTGATCGCAAGCGCTGTGGGTTATGCTGCCAAAAAACAAAATGTTCCGATAAGATCAGGGGAAACAACTACGCTTAATCTTCAATTGAGTGAGTCTGCCATGGAATTGAATGAGATTGAAGTCACTGGGCAGGCTGAGACGTACAAGGTAGATATGCCCTCCCCTACTTTGCGCATCAAAACCCCCTTGTTGGAAGTCCCCCAGAATATACAAGTCATCAACAGGAAAATACTGGCTGACCAGCAGATTTTTGACATGCTGGAAGGGGTATCACGCAACATCAGTGGGGTGACCAAGCTGGAGCACTGGGACAATTACGCCCGCCTTAATATGAGGGGTTCGCGCATTGCCCCCTTCAGAAATGGGATGAATGTTCAGTCAAGTTGGGGCCCACTGGCTGAAGATATGTCTATAGTGGAACGCATAGAGTTTGTGAAAGGCCCGGCTGGCTTTATGATGGCCAATGGCGAGCCTAGCGGGTTCTATAATGTAGTGACTAAGAAACCTACAAGCATCACCAAAGGAGAAGCTACCTTGACTTTAGGAAGTTTTGATACCTACCGGGCTACTACCGACCTGGATGGCAAGCTGAGCGAAGACGGACGGCTGCTCTATCGTTTCAACCTGATGGGGCAAAGCAAAGGATCGCACCGCCCTTACGAGTACAATAACCGGTATACAGTAGCCCCGGTACTCAAATACAAGATTGACGAACGTACTTCGTTGACGGCAGAATATACCTATCAATATGCGCAGACTTCTACGATTGGTTCTGCTTATGCATTCTCTGCCAACGGATATGCCGATCTACCGCTGGATTTCACCATTGCCGAGCCTAACCTTGACCCTTCTACCGTGCATGACCATAGCACCTTCCTTATCCTGGAGCATCAACTATCCGAAAACTGGCAGTTGACCGGGCAGGTAGCTTATTTTAACTATCAGGCAAGTGGAAGTTCATTCTGGGCAGGAGGAGTAGATGAAGCAGGAAACTTGCAACGTACTGTCAGCATCTGGGATGCCCTCAACGTGGGTAAGTTCGGACAATTCTTTATCAATGGTGAAGTAGAAACGGGAGGCATCAAGCACCGCATCCTGGGCGGGCTTGACCTGGGCTCCAAGCGATACATTGCCGACTGGAACCAGACAGTTAACCTCAACGGAACGGAAACTTTCAATATTTACAATCCTGTACATTACGTTCCTATGGACTCTTTACCTCAGTTTGACCGTTCCCTCAGTCTGCGTCAACGCGCGGGTACGAATATCTTGAGCCAGTCCTATTCAGGCGTGTATGTTCAGGATGAACTGCACTTCTGGGAGGACAAACTACGCCTGACAGTTGCGGGTAGACTAACCTCTGCCAATGACAATCAGTATGGTACGGAAACGGATGAAACCAAGTTTACCCCTCGTGCCGGCCTGAGCATATCCATTGCCCCTCAAACCTCAGTATATGCACTGTATGATCAGGCTTTTGTACCCCAGTCAGGCGTTGATGTCAACGGAAATGCCTTTGACCCTATCACCGGAAATAACCTGGAAGCAGGCTTGAAGAAAGACTGGTTTGATAGCCGCTGGAACTCTACCCTGGCTGTTTATCAGATCACAAAAAACAATGTATTGGTAGCAGACCCGGAAAACATCAATTTTTCTACCCAGTTGGGACAAACCCAGACGATGGGTGCCGAGGTAGATGTGAGAGGAGAAGTTTTAGCGGGTCTTACCCTGATCTGGAATTATGCTTATACCAGCTCGGAAATCACCGAAGATACCGATGAAGCCAATGTAGGTAATCCCGTACCCGGCTTTGCCAAACATTTGACCAATGGATGGCTTAACTATCGCTTCAGCCATGTACTGAAAGGTTTTGGGCTTTCCCTGGGTTATCAATGGCAAGTTGAGCGTACCACTTGGTCATGGGCTGGTAGCACCGGACAGGACGCGCTACCGGATTACTTCCGTCTGGATGGCGCGGTATCCTGGCAGAATGATAAACTCAATGTCGCGCTGAATGTCAATAATATACTGGATGAATATCTGTACTCCGGCTCTGCCTATAGCTCCTATTATTACTGGCAGACTGAGCCGCCCAGAAACTTCCGTTTATCATTAGGATATAAATTCTAACTATGACTTTTAAGAAAATCGTCGTAAAACGAATCGTCGGACCGCTCCACCTCTGGCTCGGATTCGCATCCGGGCTGGTGGTGTTTATTGTAGCCGTCACCGGCTGTCTGATCACCTTTGAAGATGAAATCAAAAGCGTCACCCGTTCATTTCGGAATATTAACGCTCCCTCAGCGGAAAAAGCTTTACTTCCTCCCTCTAAGCTCACTGCCATCGGGAAAGCAGCATTGGATACTTCAGACGAGCCCAAAGGCTTCGTTTATAATGAGGCAGATAAAACGACCAGCGTGTGGTTCTGGGGATTTGAGCCGGAGCACTTCTACACGGTACATGTCAATCCCTATACCGGTGATGTCATTCATATTACCAACGAAGAAATTGATTTTTTTCACCTCATGATCCACGGGCATTACTATCTATGGTTGCCTCCCAGCATCGGGCAGCCAATAGTCGCTTATGGGACGCTCATCTTCGCGCTTATGCTCATTAGCGGTTTGATTCTTTGGTGGCCTAAAAACAAAAAAGCCCGCAAACAGCGCTTCACCATCAAGTGGGACGCCAAATGGAGGAGAGTCAATTATGACCTGCACAATGTGATGGGCTTCTATGTGCTTTCCATTGGCCTGGTACTGGCGTTGACCGGTATGGTGATGGGCATCCAATGGTTCGCTAATACGGTGCATTTTACCGCCGGAGGTGATGGAAATGGCCAATATGTTATGCCTCCTTCCGATACTACAACAATAGGAGCAACACATACATCACAAGCCAATATAGATCAGCTCTGGACAAAGCTAGTGCAGCAAAAACCCGAAGATGGCATTCTTTACATAGGCATCCCCCAGGGAAAAGCTGCTGCTTTTTATACCTACATCAACCATGACGCTGAATCCTATCACGAAATAGATTATCAACATTATGATCAGTATACGCTGGAGCCGCTGTCTACTACCGGCCCTTATGAAGGTAAGTATGAAGATGCTGATCTGGCCGATACCGTACTGCGCATGAACTATGATATCCATCGGGGAGCAATATTAGGCTTAACCGGAAAGATTATCGCCTTCATTGCCAGTCTTATTATTGCCAGTATGCCAGTAACCGGTGTCATGATCTGGTGGGGCGTCGCAAGAAATCAAAAAAGTTGCCTGCTAGAAAAATGGGTACGGGGGGAAAAACCAGACAGGAAAAGGAACTGGTAACTTCTCGGTAAAAGTAATCAAGTTAGTCGCAATTATTGCAGGTTACCGAGATGTGAGGTACATCTAATATAAAAAATTTGCAAGGCATTTCCCCTGGCAAAGCAATAACAAAAACAGGTTATTGACTAACAAATCCTATGGAGAGGATAACAAATCATGTTTGGCTTCTGCGCCAATATGGTTCTGAAATACGAAGATCATAGCACTTCTTTAGCCAAGCACAAAAGCAGGTTTGTTTTCTAGATATATCCTTCAATTTATCGTCAATGTTTTTAAACAAAAGCTATTAAGACCGGTTCAATGGTAGGATAAATCATTTTTTAACTTATTAATTTTTTAATTATGGCATCAAATACCCAACACAAAGAAGGTCATGTAGCTACTGCTATTGAAGAACAGACCGCCAAAATACCTTCTGATGTATTTTTATGGGCTTCGCTAGGTTCTATGCTAGCCTCATTAATTTTGAAAGTTATGAAAAACGACAAGAATGCCTTATTTGTAGGGCAGTGGGCAGCACCCTTTTTGTTGTTAGGCATTTATAATAAGCTGGTAAAGGTGGAAGGCCACGATTGATGTACCTTCTTTAAAATAAGAAAGCAAGCATGGGCTATCGTGGAGGCAGCCGCATGCTTGCTTTAAATATGCTATGCTTTTTGATTAGATTTTCCCACTTTCTTTAATTGTGTAGACACGGGACTTCTTAGCAAAAAAGCACTCCTAATCCCGGCTTCCTAACCCCTCTGCAATATTATCAAAAATAGCCCCTAAGATAGAAATCACTAAACTGAAAATCAGCGCCCACCAGAAACCCGATACGTAAAAATCACCAATCATAGCATCGGTCAGTAGTACAATGACCGCGTTGATGACCAGCAGGAACAATCCTAAAGTAAGGATAGTCACCGGAATGGTCAGGATAACCAGGATAGGGCGTAAAATGGCATTGAAAAGCGATAAGATTACGGCAACCAGCAGTGCCGCCCAGAAACTCCCTACTTCCACGCCGGGCAGGATGTAAGCGGCAATCAGCACGGCCAGTGCCGATAGTAGCCATTTAATAATAAATGATAGCATGATGTTGGTTTGGTTGATAATGTCCCGAATATGGTCAAAAAATACTTATCCGGCAATAAGGTGATCGGTATATCCCATATTTACCAGTGTTTCGTAAGCTTCCCAAACTTCCTCCGGTATTTCCTGGGGTATCTGAAAACCTTTCTCCGCATATACCTTGATGCGCTGCAAATCACCCACAATCAGGTGAACCACCCGCTCATGATTAATTTCCGGATCGGTAGGTATACAATAGCTATCGTAATCCAATCTCGGTGAGGAAATGATGCATGTTTTATCAGGGAAATGCTTTTTGAAAGTAGCATAAGCCCGTCTTTCCATATAAGGCTTTTGCACGACGATAAACTTTTGAAAGTCCAGCCCTTTCTCTTTCATCAGTTGTTCGGTAAAGCGCAGGTTTTCCCCGGTATTGGTAGATTTATTTTCCACAAAAATGCGTTCTTTGGGCACTCCTTTTTCTATGGCCACCTCGGCAAATACTTTGGCCTCGGGCCGTTCCCACATGCCTTCGGTAAGCCTGCCCAGCCCCCCGGAAAAAATCAGAAAACCTGCCCAACCTTCCCGATACAGATCGGCGGCATGGGCGGCTACTCTCAGGTCATGGCTACCCAACGTCAGGATACAGTCTGCTTTCTCCAGCGCTTGGTGCATCAGGTGATAATCCCAAAGAGTCTGTATCAGTGTTTTTTTGTCCATAGGAGGTAATTTTGTAGAATAGGGGTTAGGGATTTTCAACATTGTTCAAAATTTCGTTCCTAACCATTCAGTCATTTAACAATTTAGTCAACCCTTATTTCAATTCCTCCATTCTTACCTCAGGTACATCTTTCTGAGTGATATGCTTCAGCGGCTGATAGGCTTTTCGGTCGTACTGATAACCTTGCGCTGTCAAAGGCCAAAGCATGGATGCCAGAAACATTGTCGCTGCCTGATAGCCCTGTATAATCGCGCCCATATTGCCGGTTACTTTTGAAAGGGTTGCTTCGTTTTCTATTTCAAATGGCCCGGCAAAGCCTCTTTCCTGTAGTACATCTACAAAGGCCCGCCAGTCCATACTGTCAGAACCACCGAAGCCGGGCAGCATGGCTTCGTAGTTGTGCCTATCCCAATCATGGTCTGGCAAGGGCACGCCTGCTTTTTTAGCTAAAGCCTTATCTACATTTTGTACCGGATACATGCCACCCCAGTGTACCTGCTTGGCATTCACCAGATTGCGCGTGGCTTTCACATGCACCCTTTTGATCCGCTCCATGTCTGATGCTTTAATCACCGCTACCGGATCAGTATGCTGCCAGACATCGTGGGAAGGGTCGTAAATCTCGCCGTGGGCAGGGCTGGGGATCAGCTCATACATCAACTTGCGGGCGGCCAGTACGCCGGTCAGGTTATTAAAAGTACTGGTATAGCTTGCCGGCCGCCAGCCCTCCATCGGGCAGTTTTCGTAAATCACCGTCACGCCCAGGTCTTCCGCATACTTGATGATGGGCGTAAAAATTTGCTGGTACCTGTCCAGGTTTTTCTGGAAGCCATTTTCCTGTACGCCCAGTTCATGGTTATAACCCACGAAAGTACCTACCTTTACATCATTTTCATCGCCACCCAGCAAGTGGGCAATCCTGATCAGGCGCAGCAGGTGGTTTTGATTGTTGATTTGTTGCCCTGGATCACCACCAATACAATTCTCAAAAGCACCGACAGAAACTTTTAAACCTGTTTCATTGAATATATCAATCACCTTACGGGCTGACTCAAGGTCAAAGTTTTCGTAATCCAGGTGGGTAGCGACATGGTCGGTTCGGGTGCCGTCGCGGCGAAAAACGCAAAGGTCAATGCCTTGTGCACCTACTTCCTTGGCTTTCAAGAGCACTTCTGAGAAGCTGAGACTGTCAAATGCAGAACTCATGATCCAGATCGGGTTATTCATATTTATTCTATTTTAATATTAATTAATGTAAGTAAAACATACATTGTAGTGCATCACTTGAAAAAAACAGCGGTTTACCAGGCAAAAACCTCATAAACTTGATAAGATTTAGGCATATTTAAAGATATTAGCTTAATTGAATAAGTAAGGTTCAATTAAATATTTTATAATATAGGAGCCAAATGTTTTATAACTTGGGTGTGTTTAGGCAAGATTGAAGAAAGAAGTTGATCGTATTTACTCAAATATCCGCCTGTCTTGATGATAAAATCCTTGTTTCTTTCCTTCGCTTTTCTACTGTTCTTCGGCCAAAGCCTTTGTGCCCAGCAACTGGATAAAATAGATAGCCTTAGCTCGCGGCTTGCTGCTTCTTCAGAAAAAGAGAAAATAGACCTGTACAACAAGATGGGTTGGGAATATCGCCTTTCCTATCCTGATAGCACACTGTATTATTGCCAAAAGGCAATAGACTTGAGTGTGTCACAAAACCTGCGCTACGGCATTGCCCAGGCCAATAACTATATGGGCGTGGCCTCAGTATATCAGGGTAAATATTCAGACGCTTTCACCTACCACAAACAAGCCCTGAACGAAGCCAATGCCGTAGGCGACTCCTCACAAATTGCCCACGCGTACAACAGCCTCGGAAGATTGTTCTTCTCCCAAGGTGAGCAGATTGCCTCCTACGAATATTATCACAAGGCACTAAATATTTTTGAAAGTATCCATGACTTTCAGGGGGCTAGCTATTGCTATAAGAGCCTGGCACAGTTATATGCATTGCGGAATGAATTTGACAAGGCCCAGGAAATGCTTCAAAAAACCTTAAGTATCCGCCAGGAACTTCATGATAGCCGGGGAATGGCCTCAGTATATGAAGAGCTCGCGACCATTTCAAAACAACGTTCTGATTATCTTCAGGCGCATAATTACCTACAGCAAGCCAAAGATGCCTGTTCAGCCACAGGAGACCTAATCAGTGTGGCTGAAATTGATTTGAGCATGTCAAGTCTTTATATGGAGCAAAGGGAGTATCAGAAAGCCCTACTTACCAGCCTGGCAGCGCTGACTATTGCCCAGAATGTGAACAATCAACAATTACTCGCCAGTATTAATCTTTTGCTGGGCCAGATTTACATGCACAAAGGAAACCTATATACTGCCCGTCAGCACTTAGAAAAAGTAATTGAATATGCCGAACAAAGTAAGCAACTAAGCCCGCTTACGGATGCCCACTGTTTTTTAGCCCAGGTCTATGAGCAATTGCAGGCTTATCAGAAAGCATTGTTATACCATCAAAAATACATTACGTATAAGGATTCCCTGTTCAACGTAGAAAAGGCAAAGAATATGGAACGCCTGGAAACACGCCTATTACTGAGCCAGAAAGAATCTGAGTATAATTTACTTGAAGCTTCTGCCGCTCAACAAGGACTCATCTTGGGCCAAGAACGCGGCAAGAATGTAGCACAGAGTATCATTATCGTACTTACGCTAGCACTTCTCTCCGTGGTTATCATTTTCTATAACCGTAGCAAAAACCAAAACAGGTTGCTGAAAATCCGCAGGATAAAGATTGAGAGACAGCATAAAGAAATCAGCGGGCAAAATGAAAAAATCAGTGAACAGAATTTACAGTTGGAAATCCAAAACAGAAAGCTAAAAAACCTCAACCAGGAAAAGGATACATTAATGAATATGGTAGCCCATGACCTAAAGTCCCCACTCAACCGTTTGTCGGGACTTTCAGATTTGCTCATGTTACCTAACCAGAATATTCATGAACGTGAAAGGTATGTTTCGCTGATTAAAGAAACCTCACAGGAGGGGGTTAATCTGGTGAAGGACCTGCTGGATATGAACGCTTTTACCAATACCCTGGGGGTAAACTACGCAGATTTGAACCTTAAAAGTTTCTTAGAAGAACAGGCTAAGGTCCACCTCTCGGATGCCCGCTCAAAAGAAATAGATTTGCATGTGCATTGTGATGACACCATTGTTTTCCGTTCCGATGCCATCTATCTGTCCCGTATTTTGGACAATTTACTTTCCAATGCCATCAAATACTCTTATACAAAAACCAATGTGTATATCGTAGGTAGTGTTATTAGCAAAGAATACGTAGTGATCAGTGTAAAGGACCAGGGGCCGGGTTTTAGTCAGGAAGATAAAAAACACCTCTACAAAAAATTCACGAAGCTAAGTGCGCGCCCCACCAGCGGGGAAAGCTCCCATGGACTGGGGCTGGCTATCATCAAAACACTGGTGGATAAAATGAACGGCAGTATCATGTTGGAAAGCGAAGTAGGAAAAGGAAGTGACTTCATCATTACTTTTCCGATTAAAGAAGAAGTCAGTATCTCGTAATCACTCTTCCCCAGTTTTTTGATACACCAGCTTTCCACCCACGATGGTCATCAGTACTTCTGCTTCCCTAATTAGACCAGGATTAATCCCCAGCAGGTTTCTGTCTATCACCACGATGTCCGCTAATTTTCCTACTTCCAGTGTACCTTTGATATTCTCTTCAAAAGAAGCAAAAGCCGCGTTGATGGTATAGGCTTTCAGGGCTTCTACTACACTGATTTTTTGTTCCGGCACCCATCCTTCGGGATTTTGCCCATCCAGTGTACGTCTTGTAACCGCCGCATAAATACCTTCCAGGGGTGTTGGCGGCGCCACAAACCAGTCACTGCCAAAAGCAAGGCGCGCACTAGCATCAATAATTGAACGAAAAGCATAGGTAGTCTGAATGCGCTCCGGGCCAATTACCTTTTCAGCCCAACGGCCATCGTCAATGGCATGATAAGGTTGCATACTGGCAATGATTTCCATGCTGGCAAAACGGCTAAAGTCTTTAGAGACGATATGTTGTGAGTGCTCTATGCGGAAGCGGCGGTCACGTGGGGGATTTTTTTTGATTACTTCCGCATAAATATCCAACAAATCACTGATTGCCCTGTCACCTATCGCATGTACCATGGGTTGTAAACCAGCGCTATCCGCTTTAGCAATCCAGTTATACATCTCTTGCCTATCAGAGACCAGGAAACCGGAATCACCCGGTGTATCCGTAAATGGCTCAAAAAAAGCCGCTGTATGCGAACCCAAAGAGCCATCCATAAAACCTTTGAGGCTGCCGATCCGGAGCCACTTATCCCCTTTCCCGCTTTCATTGACTTTATCAGCCAGCACCTGCCACTGAGAGATCGGCATGCCCGCATAGATGCGGGTGAGGAGTTTGCCCTGGTCCCTATAGCGCTCAAAAACATCCATATAGCCACTCATGTGATGGACAGAGGTTACGCCTTGGGCAGAAACATAATGCATCGCCGCTTCCAGCGCCCTGTCTTGCTGCTGAACACTAGGCTCAGGCACTGCCTTTTCAACCAATGCCATAGCGTTATCCTTGAAGATTCCGCTTAGCGCCTCATCATTGTTACGAATGATTTCACCACCGGCGATGTCCTCCACATTTTTGTCCAGTTTGGCAGCGTTCAGGGCAGCTGTATTGGCTAGTGCCATGTGCCCATCCAGCCGGTTAACCCACAACGGATGGTCTTTGGTCACCGAGTCTATCCATTCGCGGCGGGGCAACTCCCCTCCCCAGTTTTCGTGGTCCCAATCGCCGCCAGTAATCCAGGTGCCCGGCTCCTGCGTTTTGGCAAAATCACCGATGCGTTGTATGAATTGTTTAGGTGTACTGGCATCACGAAGTTGCACAGAAGACAAGCGAAAGCCCCCGCTAATAAAATGTACGTGGCTATCAATAAACCCGGGGCTTACAAAATGGCCTTCCAAATCTATCACCCGGGTACTGTCGCCGATATATTTTTTGATTTTTGCCTGGCTGCCAATATCCAGGATGATATCTCCTGAAATAGCTATTGCCCGGGCATTGGCCTGGGTGGGATTGCCCGTCCAGATATCGCCATTGAGCAAAACCATTTCAGCGCTCTGCTGAGATGGGTTACAGTTGGCGAATAAGAGGGAGAAGAGGAAAAAGATAAGATATTTCATTGTAAGTATAGTGCTAACTAAATATACAATGAAGATGACTGCTTGTCAAAAAAAATCCACCCTCTTGCTGTGGGCGGATTACTGTTTACTTAAAATGCATTTGGCCAATCTGACACTTATATGTATCAAGCGTTCCTGCCTTGTCGCCAGGACAGGCATAGACTGGGTATCATTACCATTCCCGGCCTTATATTCTCCTAATTATGCCTGAGTGGTTTTTTTACTCTTCCTTTTGGTAGAAGGCACCACGATCCCGAAAGTTTCCAGAACCTGCGGTCTGTCCTGAAAAGCGATGCGGGCCAGCTTACGGAACTCACCGTACCAGGCTTTCAATTCTTTGATCGTCTGGTTTTTCATTTGCGTACTATGTTCCGCGTCCCCTTTTTTCTTCAGGCGCTTTGCTTTAAGGGCATATAGGGCTTCAGCAGCCGCTTTATTTTGCTCAAAAGACTCTTGTATAGCCCCGTAT
>JBBSOG010000183.1:0-10907 GCA_038259985.1 Cytophagales bacterium | reverse complement strand
TCGGCGGTCACACCGAGGCGCGTACCGATAGCGCAGGGATTGTACAAGTCAGTTTCTACTTCTGAGTACTCAGGATTAATACGGATCGCGCAGGATATTTTTTTCTCGCTGGACTGCACTTTTGCCTTAAAACGGTTCCATTGAACAGGGGAATTGAAAGTAATGTGGTTACAATAGCTCATCAGTTCATCAAACTCATCCTCAAAATAAGCTGGGCTGTAGGCATGCACTTCATCGCCAAATTCCTCAAAACCTAAGCGTGCTTCATAAAGGGAAGAAGCTGTGGTACCGTGTAAATATTGTTTGATTAACGGAAATGTACTAAACATCGCAAAACCTTTGAGCGCTAGAATAATATTAACTCCCGATGCATCCTGCACCTGCTTCATGATTTCCAAGTTACGACGCAACTTGCGCTCTTCCAGTACAAAACAGGCGGAAGGAACTTCCTTAAAATTGATGGGCATTGAAATAGTTGAAGGTTAAAAGTTTGAGGTTAAAAGTTTTGAGAAAAAGAGCCGAAATGACATCAAAGGTTTTCGGTTTTTAGATATAATTCTTTCATGGGCAATTCCAATCCGAGGGATTGTAGCTTTACAGTTGCGTCTAATCCTTCAACCCATTGGGTTTTCCAGAGTTCGTTTATCGTTGTCCTGTAATAGATTTGCACCACAGGCGCATGTTGTTCAATCAATACGTACTCTTTCAGACTTGACAACTGGCTATAATACCTAAATTTGCTTCCACGATCATAATTGGCTGTGCTGTCAGATAGCACTTCTATGAGCAAGACCGGGTTGGTGATTGCGCGCTTCTCATCTTTAAAACGCTCAAGTTCACCACAAACGACAGAAACATCTGGGTAAAGAGATTTACTGACCGCTTCAATCCTGACCTTTTGGTCACTATTCAGAACGTTACATGCCCTATCACGCAATAGCTGATTGAGTGCAGAAATAGCATTGACACAAATAGCATTGTGTTTGGGTTCAGCCCCCGCCATAGCGAACACCTCACCATAGCCATCGGTGCCTCCATGATACTCGTACTTTTGCTGGGTTTCTTCTTCCAGAAGTTGGTAATCAGCATAGGTAAGATGTGTTGGATGTTGTACTTGTTCCATCATGTAGATAGTTTTTATGTATTCCTAACGAACCCTAGCAATAAGTGTTGATAAGCCAAACAAAACCTTTGTTTGCGCACTTACTCAAGATACTCAAAAGCCAGCGGTTCGTTTACCTGCTCATGCCAGGGTAATCCGTATTGGTTGAGGGCTTCCATAAAAGGGTCGGGATCAAATTCTTCTACATTATATACGCCAGCTTTCATCCACTCACCCTTCAGCATCATCATTGCCCCAATCATGGCAGGTACCCCGGTAGTATAAGAAACTGCTTGGGCACTCACTTCTTTGTAAGTCTCCGCATGGTCACAGTTATTGTAGACATAATAGGTCTTCTCTTGTCCGCCTTTGATGCCTTTGATCTGACAACCGATGGAAGTCTGTCCGGTGTAGTTTTCACCCAAGGTACCAGGTTCAGGCAGCAGTGCTTTTAGAAATTCTAAAGGAACGATATCCATGCCCTGAAACTTCACCGGGTCAATGCGGGTCATGCCTACATTTTGCAGTACGGTCAGGTGCTTGATGTATTCCTGGCCAAAAGTCATCCAAAAGCGCGCGCGTTTCAGATGGGGAAAGTTTTTGGTGAGCGATTCCAGTTCTTCGTGAAACAAAAGATAAGATTCTTTAGGCCCAATTTTGGGATAGTTGATGGGTTGGTGGATCTCCAATGGCTCAGTTTCCTTCCACTCCCCTTTCTCCCAGTAGCGACCATTTTGGGTAATTTCGCGGATATTAATCTCCGGGTTGAAGTTGGTGGCAAAAGCTTTGCCGTGATCACCAGCATTACAGTCTATGATATCCAGATAATGGATTTCATCAAAATGATGCTTCTGCGCATAGGCGGTAAAAACACCGGTCACACCAGGGTCAAAACCACAACCCAGCAAAGCCATCAGTCCGGCTTCCTTGAATTTATCCTGGTAGGCCCACTGCCATTTGTATTCAAATTTGGCCACATCCTTAGGCTCGTAATTGGCCGTGTCCAAATAATGCACTTTGGTTTCCAGGCAGGCATCCATGATGGTCAAATCCTGGTAAGGCAAGGCCACATTGATCACCATCTCCGGCTGAAATTTTTTGATCAAAGCCACCAGTTCGGGTACATTGTCTGCATCTACCTGTGCGGTTTGAATAGGTTTGGCATCAGGATATTTTTGGGCTACCAACTGGGCGATTTTGTCACACTTAGACTTAGTACGACTGGCCAGCATAATTTCTGAAAATACTTCAGGCACGGAAGCACATTTGTGGGCTACCACATGGCCTACGCCACCGGCACCAATGATCAAGACTTTACTCATAAGCAGTTCAAAGTTTTACCCTGAAACGAGTTCAGGATCTAGTTCAACGTTCAAAAAATGGTAAACATTTACTTAGCTGCATATTTCAGGCACTTCTATGGGTTCATACCATTTTAAAAGTTTGCCCTACGATGCCCTGCAAAGTTATAAATCTAAGCCGTAAAGAAAATAATTGTTTGATAGGTAAAAAGAAAAATGGTATGATTAGTACGACATAAAAATTTATCTTTTAAATATCACGCTTTGATTTATAAATGAAAAAATTGATGATAACTTGGGATGAATAAAACTATTTTCCAGAATAACCGTTGTATATACAATAAAAGTAGGAACAAAACATGAAATTGGAAGAAGAAATAAAGCAGCAGCAGTTTAGAGACCCCTTCTACAAAGCGGTGCTGAATATCAGGGTTACCGAGAGCTGGCTATCCACCCGGATGAACCAAATGCTGAAACCTTTTGGCATCTCTCAGGAGCAGTACAATGTGCTTCGTATCCTGAAAGGCCAGTTCCCCAAGCCTTCTTCCCTTTTGCTGATTACCGAGCGCATGGTCAACCGCATGTCCAACGCTACCCGACTGGTAGAAAAGCTCCGGCAGGGGGGCTACGTCACCAGGAAAGAATGCCCGGGCAATCGCCGTAAAGTTGATATTCTGATTACAGAAAAGGGCTTGGAGCTTCTGGAACAGATTAAGCCTGAAGTGGAAGCCACGATGGATAAAATGAAAAACTTAAACCAGGAGGAAGCTGATCTGCTAAATACTTTACTGGATAAATTCAGGGGATAGAATAAGCTCTCCCCTTTTATCATAAATTTTTTATAAAATTAATTGTACAAACATATATATTATAAACAACTAAATTCTTTTATTATGGAAAATGTAGCAGAAAAAAAAGCAAGCTGGGTAATTGATCCAATGCACTCAGAAATTCAGTTTAAAGTGAAGCATTTAGTCATTTCAACGGTTACCGGTAGTTTCGGTCAGTATGATGCAAGCTTTAGTAATGGACAAGAAGACTTTTCAGGTGCCCAGATCAACTTCTCAGCTGATGTTAATAGCATTAGTACTAACAATGAACAAAGGGATGGGCATTTGAAATCTGACGATTTCTTCAATGCAGAAAAGTATCCTAAACTTACTTTTATCTCCAAAGAACTGAAAAAAACCGGGGAGGGTGAGTACAAACTCATCGGTGACCTCACCATCCGTGATGTAACCAAAACTGTAGAATTGGATGTAGAATACGGTGGAATGATGGTAGATGGTTACGGCAATACCAAAGCAGGCTTTGAAATCACAGGAAGCATCAATCGTAAAGAGTTTGGATTAAAATGGAATGCAGCCACTGAAGCCGGGGGTGCAATAGTGAGCGACCAGGTGAAGATTATTGCCAACGTACAATTCGCCAAACAGGAATAAAGTTGAAAGTTCAAGGTTAAAAGTTGGAGAACAGACTTAATTTTACTGTCAGCACTCCAACTTTTTTATTTCTTAATTCACTCGCTGTTCATTGATCGTTATTCTCTCACTTGCCCATCCCCATATATTTGCCATTTGTAGCTGGTGAGTTCCGGCAAGGCCATTGGGCCACGGGCATGTAGCTTTTGGGTACTGATACCGATTTCTGCGCCCATGCCGAACTGCGCACCATCAGTATAGGCAGTAGACGTATTGGCGTAGACCGCCGCCGCATCTACCGACTGCATGAAAGCTTCAATAACGGTCTTATCTTCAGCAATAATAGCTTCACTGTGTTTAGAACTATATTTCGCAATATGATCCAAGGCTTCCTCCAGGTTTTCTACAGTTTTGATAGCCATTTTGTGGGATAAGAATTCTGTCCCGAAATGTTCAGTCTGTGCTTCATAGAGCAGGACAACCGGATAATTTCCTTCCAGTTGATTGAAACTTGCTTCATCAGCGTAAATTTCTACTTTTTTAGTGATCAGCTTATTAGTTAGTACCTCAAGGTCAGTAAGCCTGTCTCGATGAATGATCAGGCAATCTAATGCGTTGCAGACACTTACCCGGCGGGTTTTGGCGTTAAATATAATTTCCTTTCCTTTCTCCAGGTCACCACTTTTGTCAAAATAGGTGTGCACAATGCCTGCCCCAGTTTCTATTACCGGCACTTTGGCATGCTCCCGCACAAAATTGATCAAACTCTGACTACCTCTGGGAATGATGACATCAATGTAGCCTACTGCTCCCAGCATGACTGGGGTTACCTCCCGTCCGGCAGGCATCAGATAAAGCATATTCTTGTCAATATGATGCTTCTCCAGTACCTCATGGATGATGGACACGATAGCGATATTTGAGTGCTCCGCATCGCTACCTCCCTTAAGCACGCAGGCATTGCCTGATTTAAGACAAAGGGCAAAGACATCAAAAGTCACATTGGGCCGGGCTTCGTAGATCACTCCGATTACGCCCAGGGGCACGGTAATCTTGCGTAATTGTAATCCGTTTTCCAACGTCTTTTCTTCCAGCAGTTTATTAAGGGGAGAATGTAGCTTAGCTACATTGCGCATATCAGTGGCAATATTTTCTATACGTTCTTCGGTCAGCAGCAGCCGGTCGTACTTGGGGTCGTGAGAATCCATCTGGTCCAGGTCAATCTGGTTAGCATCCAAAATTTCTTTAGTGCGTTTCAATGCCAGCTCCGCCACATCTTGGAGAACATTCCTGATCTGCTCATCATTGAGTTGATACGCTTTACGGGAAGCCTGACGGGTTGCTGCCAGTTGGTCGGTGATATTGGTGTCTGCGATCATGGCCTAAAACTAATAAATACTGGCAAAAGGCGAAGCATTATTTTATAGCCTATCCACCGCCAGGCGGTAGGTAGGATCTTCAATGATGTTAACATCAATCACTTTCTCAGCATTCTTCAGCAGTATCCGACAATCATCACTGAGGTGTTTCAGGTGCAAGGTCTTTCCTGCTTTGCGGTAACGTTCGGTAATTTTGTTCAAGGCTTCTATCCCCGACATATCCGCTACCCGGCTTTCTGCAAAGTCAATGATTACTTCCTCAGGGTCGTTGAGCACATCAAACTTCTCGCTGAAAGTAGCTACCGAGCCAAAAAACAGGGGGCCGTAAATTTCATAGTGTTTCACCCCATTTTCATCAGTATGCTTGCGGGCACGGATGCGCTTGGCATTTTCCCAGGCAAAGACCAAAGCAGAAATAATCACCCCAATCAACACGGCCAAGGCAAGGTTATGTAAGAATACCGTGACCAGCGTTACCACCACCATGACCAATACATCAGAAACTGGCATTTTGCCAAAGCTTCGCATGCTGGCCCACTCAAAAGTACCAATAGCGACCATAATCATCAGGCCGGTCAGGGCTGCCATGGGTAGCTGCTCAATAAGACCAGCACCAAACATAATGAAGACCAGCAGCATCACTGCCGCTACAATTCCCGATAAACGCGCCCGTGCCCCAGACGAAATATTAATCAAACTTTGCCCAATCATCGCACATCCGCCCATACCTGAAAATAAGCCGGAGAGCATATTCGCAGCTCCCTGGGCTACACATTCTTTATTGCCCCTGCCCCGGGTTTCGGTAATTTCATCAATCAGGTTCAGGGTCAGTAAACTTTCTATCAAACCTACTCCGGCGACAATCAGTGCATAAGGAAATATGATTTGGAGGCTTTCCAGACTGAAAGGAATTGCCGGAATATGGAAAGGGGGGAAACTCCCCTGGATGGATGCGATATCTCCTACGGTTTTGGTATTGATGCCAAAGCCAATTACAATGCCGGAAACAACTAGAATAGCGGTCAGTGAGGCAGGCACCACTTTGGTCAGTTTGGGCAAGCCCCAGATGATGAACATGGTAATCAATACCAAACCGAGCATCAGATATAAAGTAGACCCGCTCATCCACTCCAAAGCGCCTGCTGCGTTGACTACCTTAAACTGATCCATTTGAGAAAGGAAAATGACAATGGCTAAGCCATTCACAAAGCCAAACATGACCGAATGAGGCACCAGGCGGATAAATTTACCGAGCTTAAACACACCGGCCAGCATCTGGATTGCCCCGGCTAAAATCACAGTGGCAAAGATATATTCTACCCCATGCGATTGGACCAGGCTCACCAATACTACTGCCACCGCCCCGGTAGCTCCGGAGATCATACCCGGACGTCCACCCAACACAGATGTAACAAGGCCCATCATAAAAGCAGCATATAATCCGGTAAGTGGAGAAAGACCAGCAATCAAAGAAAAAGCGACTGCTTCAGGAATTAACGCCAGTGCAACGGTAAGCCCCGATAGTACTTCCGTTTTGTAATCTACTTTTTGGCTAAGGTCAAATAACTTAAAGTATTGCTTCATAATATACTGTCAATAGGGATGCCCTTCAGCCGGTATCCCGCTGTTTACTTTGATTTCAAAATTTCTAAGGAAAATCAGATCGGATTGATCCAGAGGTTGCTTTTAGTGATTCTTTAGCGTTGAGCCACAAAGGTAATGATTATCTCAACAAACTAAAGGCAATGATAAAAAGTTCGTAGCACTTTGGTAGAGATGATGCGTTTTAAATAATATCTGAAAAACCACCCTATTTGGTCAGGAAAAGAAAAGTCAAACTAAAACATAAACTTGTTGCTTTTTAATTTAAACTAGCTGAAGTTTTTGCCTCTCAATTATCAGTGTTTGGTATGATAAGTCATAAATTTGTATTCTTGATACTTTTGCAGCTTGGTCTAAATAGCTGCGTTACCCCCAGAAAATACCAAGTAACCACGCATGCCTCCTTTGCACCGCTGAGTAGTATGGATTGCGAAGTCCCTCCTGCCCAGATACACCTCTTTTTTGAAGGCGAACCCACTAACTTCACTTACAAGAAGCTAGGCATCATTGAAATCATAGGAAAGCGCAATGCAAACTTGAAAGATATGCTAGACCATTTGCGTTATGAGGCTTGGTCACATTGTGCCAATGGCGTGATTCATATCAAAAAAGAATATCGTGCGATGGAGGGAGATGTAGATATTGACTATGAAACCGTGGACATTCGTAATGAGACCATCTACTCAGGAATCGCTGTGAACATAGAAATGACGCCCGAATTTTATGAGAAATACGGCGAAGAAATGAATACTGAATTTATTGACAAAACCGAAATACGCATCTCTAACAATGCAGAGAGAAAAATCTTACATCCGGTAGCCACCCTGCTCATTGTCACCTTTGGCATCCTTCTTTTAGGAGGTCTACTGAGTGGCATTTAAAACATACACTACGCATACCTAATCTACTAAACACAAACCAAAAATGACTTTACTTCATCGCGCTCAACTGTTCATTCTGACTTTTTTACTATTCAGCTTACCTACGCTGGCACAATTAGATGTTGCCCACATTCAAGCTGAGGAGGCAGGCTTTTCTACCGAAAGGCTGGACCGCTTATCTTCCTACCTCAACCAGGAAATTGAAGCTGGTAATTTAGTAGGGGCGGTAAGCTTGATTGTCAGAAAAGGGGCTACTGCGCAATACGAAAACTATGGCTACAGCCAACTGGACAGCAAAAATCCGATGCAGAAAGACCAGCTCTTTTACATACAATCCATGACCAAGCCCATCATCAGCGTGGCATTTATGATGCTGTACGAAGAAGGGTATTTTGACCTGAATGACCCGGTGGAGCAATACCTTCCTGCCTTCGCGAATATGCAAGTACAAACCGATGATGGCAAAACCGAAGACCTGAACGGGCCTATTCGTATCTGGCACCTCCTCAGCCATACCGCTGGCTTATCCCACGGACTGGGCAGTAGTGAATTGGATAAAAGATACCGTGAAGCCTTGTACATGCAGCAGCACAAAGACATTGAAGCCCGGGTAAACGCAATGACAGATTTGCCTCTGATAGGCCAACCCGGCGAACAGTGGTACTATAGTGCCGCCCCCGATGTGCTGTCACTACTAATCGAGCAATTTTCCGGAATGACCACGGCTGAGTTTTTGCAAACCCGCGTTTTTGAGCCACTTGGCATGAAAGATACTGGTTACAATGTAGAAGAGGGCAAAAAGGATAGAATGGCAGGCTTACATCAGAAGAACGAAGCGGGCAAGCTGACAATAAGTGATAGGCAAACCCCTACCTCCGGAAATACCATTTTTGGGGGCACCAACGGTTTGTTTTCTACCGCGACTGACTACATGCGCTTTGCACTTATGCTCCTCCATGAAGGGGAACTGGACGGTAAGCGTTTGCTCAGCAGAAAAACGGTAGCGCTAATGACTGTCAATCATGTTGGCGATCTGTTTGGTAAAGGCAATGGCTTCGGACTGGGCTTTTCTGTCAGGACTGATCTGGCCGAGCCGAAAGCTTTGGGATCAATAGGTACTTTTGGCTGGTCAGGGGCCTATAATACTTATTTCTTCATTGACCCACAGGAAGAACTGGTAGGCATATTGATGAACCAGTTCACGCCTTATGATGATTTTTATAATAAAAAATTTCAACAAATGGTTTATCAGGCCATTAATGATTGATACAGGTGTAGATAATTTGAAAATCTTAGCTGTGAGCAATTTTTATCATCTTAGCGAAATTGTTAAACAAACTTTTTCCAAATTCGGATCGTAATTAATGAGTAAGACTTTTTGTCTCTTTACTTCAACACATTTATGGATTCTTTATTTGCCAAAAGCTTGTACCGTTCGCATCAGGAATGTACCAAATGCCCTTCTTCCAAAGCCATCATCACCTTCTTCCAGGAACTAATGGGCATCTTATTTCCCCCCTATGCCCAGGAAAATGTAGGCTCGTTTGAAGACTTTGAGGAAAGGATACGCGCCATGAAACTAGACATGGGTAAGATTCTGTACAGTAACCTTATCCTTGATGGGCAAAACCCTGAAGAGATTGCACAAACGTTTTTTGAAGCCGTTCCAGGGATTTACGAAAAGCTACAGAAAGATATTGAGGCTACCTTTGCCGGAGATCCCGCAGCCCAGAGTAAGGATGAAGTAGTGCGTACTTATCCGGGTTTCTACGCCATTGCTTCCTACCGGGTTGCTAACAAAATGGCCCAAATAGGCATCAAAAGCATTCCCCGTCTGCTGACAGAGTATGCCCACAGCAAGACCAGCATTGACATCCATCCCAATGCGACGATCGGTGAATACTTTTGCATTGACCACGGTACAGGCGTCGTCATCGGCGAAACTTCGCTGATTGGTGACTATGTAAAAATCTACCAGGGCGTCACACTAGGCGCACTGAGTGTGAGTAAGGAAGATGCCAGCACCAAACGCCACCCTACTCTGGAGGATCATGTAGTCGTTTATTCGGGGGCTACCATTTTGGGGGGAAATACAGTCATTGGGCATCATTCCATTGTCGGGGGTAATGTTTGGCTCACTCGCTCAATACCCCCCCATTCTAAAGTGTACTACCAGGCACAAATGCACAACAGCGAACAAGGACAAACCGATTTAATCGTTTTTAAATAAACTATACATGACACTTTTTGACCTGATTGGCAACACCCCTCTAGTGAAGCTGGAAAATATCCCTGAACATAAAAACATTACGATTTACGGAAAGCTGGAAGGCCAAAACCCCGGTGGAAGCGTCAAAGACCGGGCTGCTTACGGAATGATCAAGGGGGCACTGGATAGAGGGGAAATCAAAAGCGGAGACCAATTGGTAGAAGCCACCAGTGGCAATACTGGTATTGCCCTGGCGATGATTGCCCAGTCTATGGGGGTGCATATGACCCTGCTCATGCCGGAAAATTCTACCAAAGAACGAGTGCTGGCAATGAAAGCCTACGGTGCAAAAGTGATCCTTACGCCTGCGGAAAAAACCATAGAGTATTCGCGCCAGTTGGCTGATGAGATGGTGGCTAACGAAGGCTATTCCATGCTCAATCAGTTTGCCAACCCGGATAATTATGGGATGCATTATAAAACTACCGGTCCGGAAATCTGGCGTGACACAGAGGGCAAAGTCACGCATTTCGTCTCGGCGATGGGCACCACCGGTACTATTATGGGCGTTTCCCGCTACCTGAAAGAGCAAAACCCCGACATACAGATTGTAGGTACCCAGCCCAAGGAAGGCTCCAGCATTCCCGGCATCCGCCGTTGGTCTCCTGAGTTTTTGCCTAAAATATTTGAACCGGAGCGGGTAGACCGGGTAATCGACGTCAGTGAAGAGGAAGCCCGGGTAATGGCACGCCGACTGGCCAAAGAGGAAGCGATCCTATCGGGCATGAGCAGTGGCGGTGCATTAACGGCCGCCCTCCAGTTGGCCGAAGAAATCAAAGAAGGCGTGATCGTCTTTATTGTCTGCGACACCGGCGAGCGCTACCTCAGTTCAGGGCTGTTTGATTGAGAATAAACTGTATCTTTGTTATAAAAGCGGAAGTCTATGGCAGAGTTTGTAGAAAAATACATAAATCCTTTCACGGATTACGGATTTAAGCGTCTATTTGGGGAG
>JBBSOG010000182.1:0-10973 GCA_038259985.1 Cytophagales bacterium | reverse complement strand
TTAGATATAATCTGTCATTGGGTTTGGTATAGTAAATTTCCTTGATACCATTCTCCAAGCAGTAAGACTGAACCTCCGCCAAGCCTCCTAAATACCATTTTTTTAAGTTCTTTTGCTCAGGTTCTTTATGATCAAAAAACCCTTTAAACCGCTGGGTTAAGCTGGGGGTATTTTGGAAATAACGAGAAAGGTTGACCGCACTCTGATTGGTTCCAATCACAATGCAGGGTTTCTGGTTGAAGGGTAATTTACGATAGTAGCGATATACGCGGAGCATAATGCTACGGAGCAGCACTACGGATAACACGGTACTACCGAAAAGCAAGACCAGTCCTGTCCAGGAGAAAAAAGGCAAAACCAAACTCAACTCCAGCCCCACAAGCAGGATAGCGTATAACACGGTAGTACCGCTGGAATAATAAATTATTTTTTCAAAAGTGCCCAAGTGTTCCACCTGATAGGTAGATACAATCAGGCCCGACATGATCCAGCTAAACGCCAGGAGTGCTGCCACAAGTCCTTGAGTGGAAGGCATTAAGCCTGAGGTAAACCATCCATACTGATACCAAAGCTTCGTAACCATAAAAATTACGAAAGCATCTGTAATCATCAGAAAAATTGGTAAAGCAGTAGAATACTGAAATTTTTTTAAGCTACGATAATAATTTCGCATTTTATGCCAGATTCGGTTAGTTAAGTGAGTACCGCAAAAAAATATGCCTGATCTTTTGATCAATCCACCAGTTGTAGTAAATAATTTTATTAAAAAATCATAATACAGTCTCCATGGAAAAAGTCCTTCCATTTTGACATGCACTTTAGACAAGAGCGCGTAATTCCTACTTAAAAATTAAAATCTTCTTGAAAGGAATAATCTCTGCGCTCAAGCATTTAGTTTTCAAACACGTTAAGTCACAAGTTTTAAAATTAGGATGCACCAAAAATTATACAAAAGTAACCCATATTCTATAATCAATCTACTTTCATGGAAAAGTGAAGTATTATAGCATAAAAATATCTTCTTTTCGCTGCAATATTACTATTATGTAAATTATTTTCAAATACATATATATTAAAAAAATCTTAAAAAAACTAATAAAAACTATTTGTTTATCTAAAGTTATGTCTATTATGATATTAAATTCATTTTCTTCTTGTGTCTATTCTTGTTTTCAATACAATTTTTTTTCTTTATTACTTTTAAATATTACACGATTATCAATCCCTTTAAAGTATTATTCACAAAATGAACAGGATTATAAAATTTTAAGTACCTAAAGGCGCGCTCAATGACACTATATATTTTAATCAATATTTTTATAATGAAATTTAAGTTTATTTATTTTTTTTTAAGCCATTACATTTTTTATTCTCTTCTGTAAGTTTGTAGGCGCTAAATTTTATCATTACTTGCACGCTATCTGTTTAGATTTATGAGAAAACTTTTGGTGATAGGCCAAACTCCCCCGCCCTACCATGGACAAGCTTTAATGACCCAGCGACTTATACAAGTAAATGGCCCGATCTGGAGATTCATTTCATCCGGCTATCTTTTTCCAAAGACATACATGATATTGGCAAGCCCGGCATGAAAAAAGTATTTCACATGCTGGAAATTATTGCCCATGCACTCTACATACGTTTTCGGTATCAAGTAAAGACACTTTATTATATGCCTGCCGGGCCTCAAAAAACCCCGCTTTTGAGGGATATTTGTATCCTCGGCATGCTTAGAATGTTCTTTCGCTTAATATTTCATTTCAGGGCCGCTGGTTTATCAGATTTTGTGGAAACCCAATCTACATGGCTTCGCCAACTAGCGAGGTGGGTTTACCATTGCCCTCAGGCAGCCATTCAGCTATCAGCGCTCAATCCAGCGGATGGAAAATATTTTGAAGCCAAACAAATTTATATCCTACCTAATGGATTGGAGGATGAAGGGGAAACTCGTCTTCCTTCCAAAGGCAAACATTCATCTGCAACATCTACAGTACACATTCTTTTCGTAGGCATGCTGACCGAAAGCAAAGGTATCATGATTTTACTTGAGGCTATTCGCTTGCTGAAGGATGAATCTATCGCTTTGCATATGGTTGGCGCATTTACATCAGCAGCTTTTGAGAAGCAGGCGAAGTCATATTGCAAAGCGCATGGTTTGGAAGAAATAGTCCGGTGGGAGGGTGTATTATACGGGGATCAAAAATGGCAACAGTACCTTCTCGCAGATATTTTCTGCTTTCCTAGTTTTTATGAATCTGAGTCGTTCGGCAATGTCGTGGTGGAGGCGATGATGTTTGAGCTTCCTGTCGTTGCCAGTGCATGGAGAGGTGTCCCCGGGATTGTATCAGACGGAAACACCGGTTACTTAGTAGCCCCCAAAGACGCTGCCGCCACAGCCGATAGACTACGCCTGTTCGTCAAAGACGCAACCTTACGAGAAAAGATGGGCCAAGCTGGCCGTCAGCATTATCTGGAAAAATACCGACTGGAAAGCTTTTTGAAAAACATCCACCAAATTCTACTAACCGAAAGCTTGCCATGAACATCCTATTGTCCGCGTTTGCCTGTCGTCCAAACTATGGAAGTGAACCTGGTGTAGGTTGGAATTTTGCGGTAGAACTAGCCAAAACACATCAGGTATACGTGGCTACCCGTGATAGTAACCGCCAGCCTATTGAACATTATAAAAGTCAGGAGAACCTCCCTGAAAATATTACTTTTCTATATTATGGACTCCCCACTTGGATAGGTTTTCGGGACACCGAGTCATTTTTGATCCATATTTATTATTTCTTATGGCAGATAGGGCTTTATTTTAAAGCAAAAAAATGGATTGCTGCTTACAATATTGATCTCATACACCATATCACTTATGGTGTCTTTCGTATCCCTTCTTTCTTAGCTTTTTTAGGCAAACCTTTTATTTTCGGGCCTTTGGGTGGTGGGGAGTCCTATCCACTTCGCCTTGCTAAAAAGCTGCCCAGACGTCATGTACTGGTGGATTTGTTGCGAAATGTGATCAACCAGGTTTCAGTATTAAACCCGCTGTTACTGCTTAGTTACCGCCACAGTACCCTAATTGTCTGCAAAACAAATGAGACCTTGATGAAAATACCTTCTCGTTTTCATGACCGCTGTATCGTGAGTATGGAAATAGGCCTGGGTAGTATCCCCGAGGTACCAGACACTCCCCCAGCAGACGGTTTTAAGTTATTATTTGTCGGTCGGCTTATTTACTGGAAAGGGCCTCATTTGGTTTTAAAAGCTTTTGCCCCACTGGTTAAGCAACATCCTGACTGTCATCTTACGATGGTCGGTAGTGGAAGTGACAAGGCGTGGCTTTCAGCAATAGCCCAAGAATTAGGCATCTATGCTGAAATCAATTGGATAGAAAGAGTGGATCAGCAGCAGCTCTTTACAATGTACCCAAATTATGATTTTATGTTGTTTCCCAGCCTTCGTGACTCTAGCGGAAATGTAGTGATGGAAGCCCTGGCCCATCGCCTGCCGGTGCTGTGCCTTGATTTAGGCGGACCATGCCAAATTGCAGATCCTTCTTGTGGGGTGATTATTGATACGGAGCATAAGAATGAAGAAGAAGTGGTAAGGGATATTACCAGGGCCCTTTCCGAATTGTATGAGGACCGCAATCTCCTGCTTCAGAAACGGTCTGAGGCCCAAAACCATGTCCGCTATCATTTGATTAATAAGGTTGTCAACCGTATTTATGAACACCCTATCTTGCAGGAGAAACTGAGGCCTTAACTTTCGTATAGCTTTTCTTTAGAAATTTTGTGGAACACATAGAGGGGATTGAGCAAAAAAGCGCCAGTGATGTTGATCAGGAATTTCAAGAATTTCCGTTCGGCATACATTAGACCTGCCGTGCGATAAAAATATTTGTAGTATATTTTACGTTTGATGCGAAGTCTATACCTGAAAGGTTCTTTATTTAATTCCTGTAAATAGGCTCGGTAATCCAATTCTTTTTTTCCTTGCCTTCGCCGATAAGTAGAGTCTACAATCCAATAATATTCATACGGAATTTTCAAATATTTCGTGCTCATGACCGAACTTCCATGAATACGATAGTTGACCAGTATTTTAGGAATGACTACCAGATAATAGCCCGCCTCCACTAAGCGGTTCCAAAGATCCAGGTCCTGGGTATAAAAAACATCTTCTTTGTATGAACCTACCTTCAAAAAAGCTTCTCTATACAATGTAGCCCCACTGTGCAGGCAGAAAACAATTTTGTTTTCATTCACATATTTTTTACAATCCTCTACTGTTAGAATATCTGTATAATTAGTACCCAATACACGGTTGTTACGATCAACGTAATTACACAAACAACTGACAACTGATACATCTGAATGCTTTCTTAAAAAATCAATTTGCTCCTGGAGGCGGGTGGGTAGCATTACATCATCCGGGTCAAGCATAGCGATCAATTCCCCTTTCGCCATAGTAACAGCGGTATTGCGCGCGGATGATGGCCCACTGTTTTCTTGTTGGTGTAACACTATCCTTTTATCAGCATGCTGATATTCTTGTGCGATGGCATAAGAAGAATCCTGCGAGCCATCATCAACAATTACTAATTCCCAGTTGGTATACGTCTGGTGTAAGACACTTTCAATAGCTTCAGCCAAAAACTCACTGCTATTGTATACAGGCATGATTACTGATATCAATCCTATCATGAAATATTAAAAAAATTAACCTTCTATGAACTGAAAAGCGTCAAAATTTTCCTGACTGGCTTTACAAAAAAATTCACTGTGGCCTTATAAAAAAAAATCGTAAGGGAGGTTTGATCAACACTGAACTTAGAATTTTTATTGATAATTTTAAAATATTCTTTAAGGCTTTTCTCCCTTACTTCTGCTGAACCAAAAGATTTGTTATCCCCATGCCAGCGAAAGCCTGCAAAATAGTCATTAATATATTTAAATTTATAATTATTATACAACAATCTTAGATAGAAGTCTCTATCCATGCACAAATGCAATTTTTCATCAATAAAATGCCCATCTTCTATGACTTTTTTTGTAAAAAAGAAAGAAGTGGATTGTATAAATGTGTAGAAGAATCCCATCCATTTAACTGGACGATGAGATTTCAGGTCACGTATATGCTTTCCTTGGGTATCTACGAACTTAACGTTAGAATAGATTGCATCTATTTTTGAATTAGCGAACTGCTTATTTACTTTATTAAAAGTGTCTGGATAATAAAAATCATCCGCGTTTAGCCATCCAATGACATCTCCGGTAGCCATTTTAAAGCCCTTGTTCAGCGCGTCACTCTGCCCTTCATCCGGCTCTGAGACGTAACGCAGATGGGGGTATTTATGAATTATCTCAAGTGTTCCATCGGTGGAACAGTTATCCACAATGATGTGCTCAAAATTGTTATAACCTTGTTGTAATACACTTTGAATGGCGTCTTCAATGAAGGATGCCTGATTAAACGAAGGGGTAACGATTGATATTTTAACTGATTTCATTTTCAGTCAAGGTGATTTCCTGGTGTATATTAAGTTTTTCTTCAAACAGGGATAAATAAGCCCTGGCCACTGATTCAGGCTGATATTTTTCCATGACACTTTCCCGTGCCTTTTGTTCAAGCTTAGTGTGCCGTTCGTGATCTTCAGTGACCCAGTTGATCCCAAAAGCGATATCTTCCGTGTCATACGGCTGGGCCAAATAGCCATTTTCCTCATGCATAATCATGTCGCCATTACCCCCGATATCAAAAGCCGCTACCGGGGTACCACAGGCTAATGACTCCAAGATCACATTAGAAAGGTTCTCATAAAGAGAGGGTACTACCACGACATCCGCTGCGGTATAGGCGGTGACCAAGGCTATGTCATCTCCTAACTTGCTCAAATAATGCACCTGATGGTTTTCTTCAAAAACCTGCTGAGGCTCAGAAGTCCCTAGTATCATTAGTTGAAAACGATCATGAGGTAAGCTACGGAGGGCTTTTACTAGCATTTCAAATCCCTTGATCGGATTGCTTTGGGGGTTCATGGCCCCAAACATGACCAATTTTTTGTCCTGTGGCAGGTTAAGCATTTGGCGGGCAAATGTCTTATTGGCAGGCTTATATACGTTGGTGTTAATAGGGTTAGGAATGACCCTGATCTCTTTGTCTGAAAATAGCGTGCTTTTACCGGCACATTTTGCCAGCCAACTACTTAGCGCTACCACAGTAATATCGCTGACTGCGTATGCTTTTTGTTTATTCAGAAATAACTTTCTGCTAAGATCTTTCTCCTCATCTGAGCCTATGGCGACACATTTACCGCACTTTTCCTGGTAATTGTTACACTCCATTGCATAGTGGCAACCTCCGGTAAATGCCCACATATCGTGCAATGTCCAGACAATAGGGCATTTTATCTTCTTTAGCTCTTTCATGGACAGAAACCCATCTCCCACCCAGTGCATATTGATAATATCAGGCGCTATTTTTTCTATTTTATCATAAACTGAATAGAGCGAAAAAGAGGTAGAAAACACCCTTCTCTTTTTTTTGCCGCTTACGTAATTGAGGACTAAATTATTTAGACTAGGAGTTATCTTCGCCAATATATTATCCCAAGTATTATCAGGGGCTAACACCCTCTTATGATCACTTACTTTGGACAAAACCAACATGTAGGAATCCACGCCGATGCTTAGCAAACTTTGATGTAGACGATATGCAGCCCGCGCAGCTCCCCCTACCTTATCACGCGTACTTATGATGAGTATTTTGGGATTCTTTTTCATAATCAAAAGTCTTGTAAACAGCATACTTGACGGCCACAGAAAGGATGATTAGCAATGATAATACTACCCAACCGTGTACTGTGTATGCATTGGCAATCATGGACCATACAAAAAACTCAATCCAGGTACAGATCAAAGCTACTACCAAAAGTTGGTATTTACCGCCCTGGTTGGATATATATATCCTCACCATATTAAAAAAAGGAATAGCAAAAAGCATAAACATGCCGATAAGTCCGACTAAGCCCCAGTTGATATAAGTCCATACAAAGGTATTATGGGGTGATTCTATTTTTTTACTATTCAATAGCTTGACAGCGATAATATCCCAACCATTGCTACCATTACCAATGATGGGGGATTCCCTGTTGGTATATGTTATCATTGGCACCCACAGGTGGGCGATCCTAAATGACAAAGACCCACCTACTTGTTTACCTGATAAAACAGCGTCTGGATCTTCAAAAACCTCAAGATCACCTTCAAATTTCACTTTTACGTATTCGGCCACGTAGGAAAAGCTGGTGATGAAAACGATTCCTAACACTATAAACGATAATACGAACTTTCTTTTGTATAAGACAAAGAATATAACCGGCAGTACAATAGCCATTAAAAAAGCTGAGCGGGTTCCGTTGTATAATAATGCCAGATAAAAAAGCCCGGTCAATATAATTACCCACCCTTTGTGGTGCCGTAGCCTTACCATAACCAATATAAAAAAGGTGGTCATGAAGTGGGCGTCTTCATTAGATGCCTGTAGTAAGAAATGCAAACGATGCTCGTTAAGAAGTAAAGCTGATACCGGATCAATGCCTGAAGTGACTATTAGGTAGGGATAAAAAACCAATACCACCGCAAACAGCAGAATACATATATTCAATATAATGTCTATCGTTTTGTCAGCGTGTACTATGGCACTAAATAAGGATACGGCAATAAAAGAAAAGTAGAAAAAGTATTTTATAGCGCCTTGTATATTGAATAACTTTTCATCTAGGAGAAAGAATTGTACACCTACTAAGATGAAAAAAGATAGAATGATGAATATCAGTGAACGTTCGTAGGCATATACAAAGGAGAATTTACTTAGATGGTGGAGCAGAAAAATCGTTAATATACCTAAAGAGAAAACCCTCAGATACCCTTCTAAGCCAACTTCAGTAGTAACCCCACCAGAACCTAATAACAAAGGCAATAATAGCCTTGAAAACAAAACTGCTAATAACAATTTGTAGGCAATGCTAAAACTAAAACTCCCTGTTTTATCTATTCCACCCATTTAGCAAATCCATTAAAACTACTTTCTTTATTTTTTTCTTAAGGGATAATTTATGCTTTTTCCTAAATGCTTTCATGAGTTGCCCATCAACTTCTGGTATATCTGGTAAAATAAGTTTTTCTTTTGAGTTACTTAACTTTACAGAGAACTTATCCGTGTTCTCGCTATGCCTGCCACTTCCATCTAAACCAATATTAGCCACCAAAGACTTGAACGGGAAAACAGTAAAAGCTTTGTGACAATACTGCGCAAAACAAAAACGTATTGCCCATGAGTCAATCATTCCATGTTGTTGTTTCCACAACATCCAACTCAGGTCTTCTCCCCCTCTATCAAAGGCTTTGCGTTGTTTTTTACTGTTGAAAAAATCTTTATCCCCCTTAACTTCCCAATCCACTTTGTTCCAGCGGTCTGCCCATGTCGCCCAGCCCCAGGAAGAATTTCTGTAATTTTTGTAAACACTTACCCCATTTTTACTGCCAAGGTTTATTTGAGGATGGTAACCGCTGATAGCAAAAATATCGTCATGTTTTTCATATTTTGTCAATGCATCATTCATGTAATCAATAAAATTAGGGGCGCAAATGATGTCATCTTCCAATACAATCGCCTTTTGATAAGTATTAATAATGGTAGACACTCCCTTGATAATATTGTATGCCAAACCTCTATTTTCTGGCCTATTTGTAACATGTACCGCTTTGAAACCTGTGATGGTGGTGAGATAAGCCCGTAAGTCTTCCACTTTTCTCTTCCCTTCAGGTTCCTTAGCTGCGTCAGAAAAAATGTATAGCTCACTATCAGATGCGCCATTACACTGTTGCAAAGCCTCTATTACTTTCTTAGTATGCTCTATTCTATTATATACAAAAAGTAAAATAGGTGCAATCATAATGGATAATCCAGGCGTTGAAGTTCGGCCCCTACTTCTTTAGTAAACAATTGCTTCTGCTCAGATGAGAAACTCTTCACCCAGTATCCACGTCCGCCCTTTCTCAGAAAACCTGCTTTTGAATGTGCCTTTTTTTCTTTAAACTTTTTCTTAGCACTGGCAAAAGATTGTTTTTCTATCGCAGTGGCAATCTCCTCCGGACTTCTCTCTATGCCCAGAAATTGTACTATTTTTTGGCATTCAGCATATGGGTCATCCAACATAGACTCATAAGTAACCTTGCAAATCCCCGGGTCTTCCAGATAGGGTGTTAGGTGTTCTTTCCAGGAAATTCTGCACCAATGATGAACTGTCGGGTCACCATACAGCACAGCTTTTACCATTTTCTTTTTCATAATAGGCTTTCCGATAAGCTTAAAGAATGCCCGGTTGATAAATATAGCCAGCGATTTCAAGTATGTCTTTTCGGGGTCAAAAAGCCGTATTCTAAAGAAATTCTTCCCACTGATGGCTACATCCCGGGGGTCCCTGACCACATAGATCACTTTATCCGGTTGTTCTGCCATCGCTTTGAGTTCTTTCAACTGATGATGGCTTTTATAGCAAGCGTACTCGCTTACCCTGGAGAGCCCTTCTTCAGCAATCTCCGCTTTATTTGAATGCCAAAACCCTTTGACCGGACAGTTGACAAGTTCGGCTACCAATCTTGTTACCCAGGTATTCCCGCTTTTAGGGTAGCCAACGATTACTATGTTTTTCATTTGATTGCATATTTTAAAATCTCATTAGCGCTTTGCCGCTTCGTAATCCTTACTATTCAAAGTCATTTTTACCTGTTTGATAAATCTTGGAACCAGGCCAAACAAATTTACTGCTTTCAAAATCATCTTAACCTGCCCTCGGTAATGCGCATTAATGAATAAAGGGGCCACTGTCATATTCAATGCTACTGTGATCAAGGTAGCAACAGCAGCTCCAATAATCCCATAGACTGGAATCATAAAATAGTTGAGCACCACGTTGACTAGGGCGCCACTGCCCTGAATAAATACGCCAAATCTTTGTTGCTTGGCTATTACCGCCCACTTCCCCCTGACCACCGCCATAAAACCTAATAAACACGTCCAGATATGAATGGACAATACATCACCTGTCAGATAGTATTCAGGCCCATAAAGCAAGTTGATAAACCAGTTGGATAAAAATGTAAAAGGGATAGCCACCGACAGTGCCAGTATCGCCATAGTATCATATAACATTTGCATCTGGCTATTGAAAACTTTTTCCGACCGCTTTTTTGATTTTACGATCACTGGAAATACCGAACTCATGATAATTACGGGAAGAAAATTCCATACGTCAGAGATTTTTACCGCAGCCGCATAGAAGCCTACATCCTCGCTTCCCAGCATTTGCTTGATCATCACTTGGTCTACCTTCATATGGATGGAAACGACGATACCACTAATGATAATCGGCCAGCATTCACTGAATAAATAGCCCGCTATTTTTTTGCTAAAACGCCATTTTTTGAAGCTTTTACCCTGTCGTTTATAAAATACCAATAGAATAGCCGAAGCGATAAAATGCTCTGTCATGTATACCAAAGCAAAATACATCAATGGGGCTTTCAAAAGAATGAGGATAACCTTAATAGCTGAGATACTCAACAGGGAAGTTGTCCTGGCAATGGCCTCGTATTTTGATTCTACCTTAGATTGGAAGTAAAAACCAACAATATCAAAAGCTTTAAAAAGTATACCCCCACCAATGATAAAGACGACGACTTTGGTAGAAGCATCCATTTCCATCATCTGGCTGGAAAAAAAGACGATAACGAGTAGTAATAGCGTACCTCCTAGCTTCATCAGGAAGGCACTTCCCATAAATTCATTATGCTCGTCGTCGTGCTCTACCAGTTCTTTTACCAGTACATTTTGTAATCCCAGATTGGCCACTGCGATAAAGAGCGCGATAAAACTTATGGCGAAGTTAAGTATACCATAATACTCAG
>JBBSOG010000181.1:0-11027 GCA_038259985.1 Cytophagales bacterium | reverse complement strand
AGTTGATGAAGGCACAGTTGGGTCAGCCCCAGCGACAAGCCTACTGCAACTAAAATGACTAGGCTGTTTTCTCCCAGGTATTGCAAAAACAGTTGCCAGCGAGTGCTGCCCAGTACCTTTCTTACCCCAACCTCTTTGGCCTGTCCGGCAGCTTCCGCTGTGGCCAGGTTGATAAAGTTAATACAGGCCATCACCAGTATGAAAACCCCTATCCAAATGGCCACCAATATAGTTTTTAGAGGCATGGTATAACTCGTAATGCTGGTACTGTACAGGGTTTCGGTATGCACTTCACGAAGGGGCTGTAGGGCATAGCTGATCATTTGCTGGTGCTGCTCGTCCAGGTACTTCGCTTTCCAGTTATTGATTTGCTTTTCCAGCGCAGGGATATCTTCTTCCGGCTGAGGGATAATGTAAGTCGTGCCCTGATAATTGCCTGACCAGTTTTCGGCAAAATATGTATTGTGCATTTTGTAAAAAGCGTATGGCACTAGCATTCGATAACGGATAGACGAGGTAGCGGGTGGGTCTGCCACAATACCGGTGATCTGCAAAGCATCTTTGCTGTTGAGTTGTATCACTTGACCTAAAATCTCGTTGCGTGCCAAGCGCTCCTTGCCAAACAGCTTGATCGCCAGGCTTTCGGTCAGTATCGCTTCGCCAGGCTGTTGGAAGACCTGATCGGGATTGCCTTGAAGCCATTGCATATCAAAAACCTGCCAAAAATAAGGGTCGACAAAGAGGACGAGTTCTTCCTCAAATTTATTGAATTCCAGCGCCGGGTCATTAATAGAGAAACTCCGCTTGACCGGCCCGGCGGTTTGTGTCACCTGGGAAAGGGAGGGGAAATCGCTACGCAACGCGGCTGCCAGCGGGTAAGCGGTAGAACTCCAGTGGTAAGTTTCATCAGTAAACTGCGTATGCTGTACCACCCGGTAAATTCGCTCAACCTGCTGGTGATGATGGTCAAAACTTAGTTCGTACTTCACCATCACATAGATCACCGTACAGCAGGTGATGCCGATGCTTAGTCCCAGGATTTTGATCAAGGCCAACCTTTTGTCCCTTAGTATTTTGCGCAGGGCGGTTTTGAAGTAGTTTGTGAGCATAATGGTCTGAATTAGGATGAACTGGATAAACGAGATAAAACATCTTGTTCATCCAATCATCCTGATTCTGACTGAAGTTTACAAGCTTTTTGCAGCGAAGCGTAGGTTTTTTGCAGGGAAGTGCAAACAATTGAACGAATAACGTCCTACTGCTTTTCAATCTTCAATACTAATCCTATATTAGAAACCTTTTACATAGCGTAATCAATAAACTACTAATAACACCTTACCATGAAAATTAGCCACCTCCTATTTAGCCTGTTAATGGCATCACTTTTTGCTGCTTGCACATCAGGAACCTCCAGCGAATCACCCAAAGAAGATAGCTTAGCAGCCCAGGAAAACACTCAGCAAGAAGAAGCTAAGGTCCTGGTATTTTCTAAAACCAATGGTTTTCGCCATGAGTCCATTGAACCCGGTATAGACGCCATCAAAAAGCTGGGACAGGAACACAATTTCGCCGTAGATACCAGTGAAGACTCTACCGTATTTGCACCCGACAATCTCAGTCAATACGCCACCATCATTTTTCTTAACACCACGGGGGACATTCTTAACGAGGAAGAACAAAGTGCTATGGAGCAATACATACAGAATGGTGGGGGCTTCGTAGGCATACATTCGGCGGCGGATACCGAATATGAGTGGCCCTGGTACGGTAAGCTGGTAGGCGCCTACTTCAACGGACACCCCGGCAACCCGAATGTGCGTGAAGCTACATTGCACGTAGTGGATGCTAATCATCCTTCTACCAAATCGTTGCCTACTGACTGGACCCGTTCGGATGAGTGGTACAACTACAAAGACATCAACAAGGAGCAGAACAAAGACCTGATCATGCTGGACGAGACTACCTACGAAGGGGGCACCAACGGGGATTATCACCCAATCTCCTGGTACAAAGACTTTGACGGAGGCCGTGCCTTCTTCACCGGCTCAGGCCATACGGACGAGTCTTTTTCTGACCCTCAATACCTGGGGCACCTCTGGGGGGGCATCAGCTGGGCGATGGGCAAAGCAGACCTTTAGATAACTTCGTCAATAATATATCTGGCGCGCTTTTGTAAAGCGTGCCTTTTTTATGCCATCCACTTTATAGTCCCTGTCTCCGACGCGGCAGGCAATGCGCAAATGTGTGGGACTAGCGAATGCATTTCCAATTCTGCAAAGCTATTTGATTCAAAAGATGCAACTAGCCAGTGGCTTCCAGCAGACCGCGCATCGCATGCCGCGTTACAGACCATAGGCGTCAACTTAAGAAATTAAATAACTGATAATTAACATATTAACGGGTTTCATTATTTCTATCCAAAGTCAAACAAACATGAGGATAATCTTTTCCGAAATTTAAAAAGATGCTTCCCAGCGTTTGGCGTGACATTTTGGAGTGGTGAAATCAGAAGTGAACTTCCAATTTTTAAAAACTCTTTGCTTAAGTTGACGCGTATGGTTACAGACGCTATTCTCATTAGTCCCCAATCATAGAAAAGGGCTATGGGGGGATTGTACTACGAGATGAGGAAAAGAAGCTTTTACCTAAACACCTTGTTTGCATATCCTAGCGTATGCCTACTTGTAGAAAGTTCTATTGGCCAACACCGCAGTGACAACGATCGCATCCAGTTTTTTGGCTTCAAAGTGATTCAATATCGCTTCGTTATACTCAATAGCTTTACCTCCACTGATTCTGAAATGGAAAGGGAGTATAAATTTTGCTGGCACAGCCTTACCTTCATAGATGGCTTCTATCCATAGGTTGGGAATTAACTGGAAGGCTTCTATTATTTCGTCGGTGAAATAGTGTGCTTGATCAAATATCACCTGATAATGGGAAACTTTTCCCTGGGGATTCACTTCAAATTCAAGCAATATCGTACCCTGCACACCATCTCTTCTTGCTGCATCAGGATATTGTATATTAGCACTGATGATTTGATAAAACTCAGCATAGCTTCCGAGATAACGGGAATGGCGTGTAAGCTTTTGGGATGCCCATGAGGAGTCCACCTGGATCAGATATTCCGTGGTATCAGGTTTGAGATACAGGATGGCCCCCTGATCATAGTCAAACTTAAGCTCGGTGTCACCTTCTGTTCCTTTGTATTCCCACACGCCGACCTTATTGCCCTTTTTAATACGGCCGCTTTCGTAGGCGGTATTGACTTTTTTTGACTGGCAGATACCCTCTGAGTTTAACAGTAGAAGTAATAACAGCATCAATATTGGTTTTATCATGGCATGTAGGGGTTCATGTAAGGATTAGTAGTTGCTTACACTATCCATGTAATCTCAAAAACATATATATTTTTTGAGTAAAAGATAGCTATAGAACTCTGGCAGATGATAAAGCAGGTACAGATGCGTCTTCCACCCCTTATGCAATTTCGGTGTTAGTGGAAAATTAAAAGAAAAGGCTCAATGATGAGCCTTTTCTTTCTTTTGAACCGTCGTGTTCCTACATAATTCTATCATAATCCTAAAAAGAGGCTAATCTACCTTCTTGAATACCAATTGCTGGCCATTGGGATTGGAGAGGTAGAGGCGGTTGTTGGCAATCTTGTATTGGGTTGCTGACTGCAAGGCAGTGAGAAAGGCTGCTTCTTGATTATCTCCCGCGCAAGCCATCCTCGTGGTAACCACCTGGGTAAAACGCAGCAGATCCCTTTCGGAGAAAAGCTTGCCGTTCATGCGGTTGCAACCGGCAAAGCCCATAAAGCTAAGCTCGTTGGAGTTAATTTCCATGTTCGGTAGCTCCTGCTGAAACTGTGAGGCACTTACTTTCTCCCCATGAAGTTCTTCCAGCACCCATATATCATGTAAACGATAATCCGCGATGTACTGCCCGCAGCCTTCCAGCGTGCTCAATGCACTATCGGCACCCCGTTTGATTTCTACTTTCACGGTATAAGCGGATTCTTTGCCTGACATGGCATTGGTGCACGCACTTTGCATGATCTGCACGATCAGTTCGCCACCTGCGGTGCTTGCCCGGTACCTTTTGACATTGGCATCCATCGCTCGTTCCGGCTCCGTGTGGGGAAAGTTTAAGGTATCAATAGCATCCCTCAAGGAGATGAAGCGTATCACCTTCTCCGAAATTTCTATGCTCCAGAAGGGTTCCGTGCCTGAACCTTTGAAATACACTTTTTCATCCGCAGAGGGTGAGACTGTCGTATCCATAGTGGTGGTAATTTGTGTGGTATCGTTTCGGTTTTCAGAGGATGTTTGCTTGCCTTGGCAAGCGATCAGCAGCAGGGATGCTACCATAATCAAAGGAAAATTCTTTTTCATAAGTGTAAAAAAGGTTAAATGAAAGTGCCAATATGCATTTTTCATGCATGACTTACCAGTCAATAAATGACACGCCCAGGCCGATAGTGTTCTGGCGGTGGTTGTAATCTATCAAAGTCTCCCCGTAACCGGTGGACATTTGTACCTGCCCTTTCATGTTCCCATGAATCTGGAAGACCCAGTTGAGTTGTGCACTGCCCCTGTCCAGGTATTTCACGCGAAGTGGATGCGTGCCTACGAAGTAAAACTGATGCCGGGCAGTCCCATACACTACAGTAAGCTCACCTCGTCCGTAATAATCGGTAATCTGCGGGTTCTCATCGTCCTCATCGGGCAATCGTATCCAGGGGCGGAGGACAATCTGCCAGTGATTGCGCTCCAGCGCGGTGTGAAACATAATTCTGTTCCAACTCCGGGACAGCGGAACCTCCCTTCCGTTAGACTGATGGTTAAATGCCATGCCTAAAGTTCTTCCCTTAAACCCTAATATCGTGTATTTTACTGGAAAATTAAGGATGATTTCCGGCTCATAGTTCAGTTCCCGGAAAGGACGGGATACTTCGGTGTTGTAAATCTGCCAATGCGCCTTTTGTGTATAGGCAACCCACAGGTCACCGTAGCCCCAGAATATGGTCTGGAGTACTTTGGTTTTGAAACTAAGCTGAAACTTAGCTTCATAATTATTGTATTCAATGGGAAAAGAAACGGAATAGTTGGGATTTACACTGGTGGGCTGGGTATTTGGGTTACTAGACCAGCGTCCTGCCGTGACATAAAAAGGTTTGTAAGAGGTAAGCAGAAAAGTACCCCGACGGGTAGTAGAGTCCAACTCCCAGCGCTCCGATATGCTTTTGATATGTACAGTTTGGTCGGTAGGAATTACCACTTGCGCATAAGAAAAGGAGGCATAAAGAATTAATATACTGCACAGTATATTTTTTTTCATAGGGATAGCAAAAAAAACGTGGTACAAAGCTTTGTTGCCGATAAGCTACGCAATTATATGGAATACACTTCATGTCCTGCTTTTGTTTTACTTTGCCATCCATACCAACCCATGTCCTTTAAAGATTATTCTGATTTATTTTTAAGAGACTTGTAAAAGAAAACATTGCACTATCCTCAGTGTCATTCCGAAGCGTAGCGAGGAATCTTTGCCAAGCAGCTGCTCCACAGGGGCTGCTCCACAGGGGCTGCTCCACAGGGGCTGCTCCACAGTGGCCGATAAGCTGACTTTCTTGAGGGCCACCACGGAGTGGCAATTCCATTGGGGTAAAGATCCCTGACGGGATGACTGAACGGCTTACTTTTCTCTCATTTTTACTGGCTACTGTAAAAAATCAGAATAATGTCTTTTCTGGGTGACAGAAGAACACAGTATGGCGATTGATAGAGGATGCGCGGGACATTACTATTACTTCCTAGCGGGGGTTTTTTTGAACCCCTACTTCCTAGCGGGGTTTCTTTTAAACCCCGCGTTTTCATTTTAGCCTGTCTTATGGGCTTTCCTCATTACAGTATCTTAGTTTGTGGGGTATTCAGTACCTGGCTTCGTGCCGAAGACTAACTGAGGTAGCCTAAAACCGTTCTGCAGCTTGGTAAATATTCCTTTAAAATTATACAGGCTATTGTTCTTTTTCCGGATCTAAGCCCTTTACCCTATCATCTAGCTTTAGTTTGAGGGGATTGATCTCATCACCCCAGTAAATGGTGCGGTGGGGGAAGGGGATTTCTACGCGCTCCTGGTCAAAAGATTGCTTAAGTCGGCCTAAAAACTCCCTTTTGACCACCCATTGCTGCCCGGGCTTCGTCTTGAAACGTGCCCTGATCACCACGGCGCTATCGCCCCAGCTATCTACGCCAAAGATTTCCAGCGGTTCATTGATCTTTTCTTCAAATTCAGGATCACCCTTGAGTTGTTCGCCCACCTTTTTCATGATTTCTTTCACACGTTCTGTATCTTCTTTATAAGCGATACCTACATCAAAGACGGCACCCGACCATTCTTTGGTCATATTGGCGAGGGTATTGATTTTACCATTCTGAAAAATATGTACAACACCGGAAAAATCCCGCAAAGTGATGGTACGCAGAGCAATTTCTTCTACCAAGCCCGCTTGTCCGTTGATAATTGCCACATCACCGGCACGCACCTGGTTTTCCAACAGCATAAAGAAGCCGGAGATAAAGTCCCTGACCAGTTCCTGGGCACCGAAGCCCACGGCTAAACCTACGATTCCCGCACTGGCCAGGATAGGGCCAATGTCCAGGTTGACCTGACGTAGCAGAATGAGCATAAAAATAATCCAGATCACAATGCCCCCTGCCTGACGCAGGATGGTGATCAGCGTATTGACTCGCTTTTCTTTTTCCTCTTTGCTTTCGTGGTGACTTGCCTGCGTACGCTTAAGGATAATGTTTTTGAGTTTGCCTACCAAAAAACGATAAAATGCCAGGGTGATAAAAAGTAGTATAAAGATCAGGATAATAGCAGGTACGGTCTCCATCAGCCAGATACTTGCTTTTTCGTAAAACTTCTGCCAAAAATCGTCGCTGAATACCCTATTCATGAAGGAAAAAATATTAAAAATACAAAATAATGCCATACCCCAGATACTAAATATTTTAGGGCGCAAACTTAAAAATAAGCTGACTTACAAAGCAAGTATAGTTTCCAGGAAAAAGTACAGCCTACAGGTTAATAAATTGTTACGGTTTAGCCGTGATGGTATTGAGCATGCGCATGACCAACTTCCCTTCCTCAGCCGTGCAAGGGTTTTCTCCCTCACCTCTGAAATATTGGTTCACCTTTTCAATCATCGGCCACTGAATATTTTCAGGGTTTTTGAAGGTAAAAGTCTCTTCCTGGTCAGTGATAAGATGTATTTCTTCCCCATAAAAGGAGAAATTGATGTAGCCTTTGGTGCCGACAATTTTACAAGCTTCGTGCGTAGCTGATGCTGGTGCAGCAAACGACCATAAGCCCTGAAAGACAATGTTTTGATTGAAAACCATTTCAGCGGAAACAAGATCATCCGCCGGATACATGCCTGCCTGATTGGTACTATAACCATTGATCTTGATCGGTTCTCCAAAATAATAATACATCAGGTCCATTTGGTGCGGGGCAATGTCATGGAAGAGGCCGCCTCCGGAGATATCGGGTTGCACCCGCCAGTTGGTTTCTGTCTGGGCAATAATTTTATTCTTGGCAGGTTGAAAGATCTGAATCTGTACAAAACGCACTTCACCAATAGCTCCGGCATCCAGTAGTTCTTTGACCTTCATAAAGGCAGGCAGGGCACGGCGGTAGTGGGCTACGCTGAGTTTTTGTCCGCTCTTTTTTACTTCTTCTATAATCCGGGAGCAAGCACCCAGATCAGTCGCCATAGGTTTTTCCAGGTACACATCTTTACCGGCTTGCAGTGCCTTGATCGCATACTCCTCATGGGTAGAAGGTGGGGTGGCCACATAAATGGCATTGATAACCGGATGGGCGATGAGTTCGTCTGCATCATCGTACCAGCCAGGTACCTGATGCCGATGGGCAAAGTCTTTGGCTTTAGCGGCATCCCTGCGCATGACCGCTAACAAATTGGAACCGGATGCTTTCTGAAATGCCGGTCCGCTCTTGACCTCGGCGACATCTCCTGCGCCTATGATTCCCCAGTTGATCTGCTTCATGTTGTTAGGTTTTGGGTTTTAGTAATTGGTAAACCTCTAAAATCTAATCCCCAAAACCTATTCCGCAGTTGGCACTTCTTTTTGATACTTATCCCAGTGGTCAACCAACTCATTGACTACAGTGCTTCCGACCCGGTAGGCAGCTTCCAGAGAAGGGAGGAAAGCGGAACTTTGGGTTTAACTTTACCAATATGTTGAATAAATACTGCGGAAGGCGTTATTTTGTAAGCAATAGTTATTTTCCGCTGGTCAACTTTGAAGGTTTCCAGCCCGGTACCACCACGCCCATGTATTCTTTCAATGACCCGGGCGAGCCATATAGTGTTGTACAGTCCGGTATTTATAGCGCCCGGTGGAGTGCGCAATTAGGATTACGGTACACTTTCTAAAACTACTCTTGTGTGCCGAGAGGGCTATGCATGTGGTACATGAGTACTACTGCATAGCCTTTCTTTTTATTAGTTTCTCCCAAGAGAAGTATAACCTCCGCCTCTGTATTTCACCCTTATTTCTTTTGCAAAGAACGAACGCGTATACCGAAAGCTTCCAGTTTCTGGGGATTGTCTTTCAGGGCCAGGCGGGCGGCGGCATGAAACTCTTTAAGCATGCTTTTCAACTGTCTGAACGCCTGGTTTCTGCTGTCGGTACAGTCTTCTGCCTGTCCTTTCTTCAGCAAACGGTCTTCGCGTAGGCTCCGGATGGCGGCTATCGACACCTGTGCTTGCTGTAGTTCTTCCAAACTCAGTCCGTGGGCTTCCAACTGTCCGGCATAAGGCATAATGCTGGTATAAAACCGATGCGCCTGTTCCAGCCACTCCCAACGGTTGTAGGCAACAGTACCGGCAATGAAAGAAAGCAGTAAGGTAGGCTCATTACGGAACGCATAGCGCACGGTGGCCACATGGTCCTTAAACACCGGACGAATGTTTTCTGTATCCTTCTCAATCTGCTCGGAGATGCGCAGCCCTTCGTTGTAGCACAGCGCTTTGCTGATTTCCAGTTCCTCTAGCACAATGGTCTGGTTTTCCAACTCCCGCAGGCGCTTATCATTAAAGCCTACATTACTCATTTTCTTGGCCGTATCCGCATCCTTAAGCGTATTGTTGAAGGCCAAGCGGGATATCCTGGTGGTTTCACTTACGGTGACTAAATTCATTATTTTTACTGTTTTATGGTTTGAACTATTTTGAATAATCCCCCTGGTTTGGTAATGCCAGAGACAAACAACAGGACAAAATAAACTCCATAAAAAGCGGTGGTAATATTATAGTATAAGATAAGCATACACGGGTAAGGTCTACGCCTTCCTTGTACAATTCCCTCAAAACAGACCATAGAGAAGGTGTGTGCACCAAAAAAGAAGTGAATCCATGAGATAGGCTTACACATACCTTACATACGCATAACAAACAGCCACAAATACTTACACCTCAGCCACTAATCACCCTTAAAAAGTCCCCTCTGCCCCGCCCTTAACCCATTTTTTACTACAAAAAACGACATATTGTCACTCCTCACTGGCATTTCTTACCCAAACAATGGCTTAAGGGTAACCCATACGCCACTGATTGGGAAAGTGGAAGGGGTGATGGGGGGGGTAATTATGGATTTGATACGCTTCTTGCCCTGTACGACGCTTATGCTATAAAAGCGTTTATAAACGTTGGTTAAACACTTACAAACGGATAGCAGTAAAACTCATTACTTTTATATATAATCAATATAAAAGTAAACAAAAAGCACGTATCTTAGAAGTTATAAGGAATATAACCGCCATATGGCGTATACACATTCGTTGGTGGTCACCGAAGGAAAAGAAAAGAGACCTAATAGCAACTTGTTGTGTGTCATGCAGTTGCTTACGAAATTGATAATTACTTGTAGAAATAGAAAAATATAAACTAACCAAACATGAAACGCAATTCCTTCATCAGACTATGTCTCACTGCCGGTTCTTTACTAACCATACCTTTTGCCGGTTTTTCGAAGTGGAAACAAAATACTCGCAACAACACACCTTTTAAGGTGGCCGCAGGTAAAGACAGATTTGACAAAGCCATCGCTTTGTTTGAAGGAGATACATTTTACACTAAAGTCTCGACAAAAGATACAGATGGTGACTTGTATATCTATGAATCAAGCCGTGTTAAAAAAGGAGGACCTGCTTTGCATTTTCATTACAGTCAGGACGAATGTTGGTATGTGCTAGAAGGAGAGTTTTTAATTAAAGTAGGTGATGCACTTTATGAAGCAAAGGCTGGCGACACTGTATTTGGTCCCAGAGGTGTTCCTCACACTTTTGCCAAGACAAACGAGGGCAACGCAAGACTTTTAATGACCTTTCAACCAGCGGGCAAGATGGAAGAGTTTTTTATTGCCACCAGCGAAGGAAAGCTGGCGAAGATGACACCATCAGAACAGGACGATTTTAGAAAGCAGCATGGTTTTGAACGTGTGGGACCAGCTCTTGACTATCAAAAAAAACCGTAACAAAAAGCACGAACGCACAACGTTTGTTTGCCAAAGAGTTTGAAAAGCGAGCTTGTCCACTTGATTGAATAGCAAGCGGACGAATGGAAAGCGCCAGACCGCCAGTCGGCGGAAGAGGTATTCTCTGAAATTGTTAGCTTTCGGAATAATGAGCTAAAGAAAGATCAAAGCCAACAAGCAGCGAAGAAGAAGCTCGGAAGGAAGTGGCTCGAAGGAACAGCGAACCACCAACAATATGCAGCTGCCAACCGGGGAAAGAAGAGCACGAGCATCAAACGCGCCAAGTGCCTTTTTGCCTTCGTGGATGATCAGAGCAAACATGCCCCGACAGTCGGCTGCAAAGGCCGTTAGCGGTAAGCTAAATGAACTACGGGCATCCTTTTACGTACTTAAATATATGAAAGTAAATGTGATTAATATTGATCCTGAAGTCCTTGGCGGGACCCCCGTTTT
>JBBSOG010000180.1:0-11068 GCA_038259985.1 Cytophagales bacterium | reverse complement strand
TAGTGGAAAGCAGCGCTGAGAATGGGGAGTATCAGACAATACTACCGGATACCGCCAAATACTATCTGGAAGTAAATGCCGAAGGATTTTTTAGTCATAAAGACAGTGTAATGGCCTATGGCGATATCAAGGCAGATACCATTTTTTATAAGGAAATATTTCTAAAGAAAATTGAAGTTGGGGTTTCGGTAAGGTTAAATAACATCTTTTTTGATTATGATAAAACGACCCTTCGCCCGGAATCCTTTCCCGAATTGAATAAAGTGGTAGAATTTCTGCAAGAAAACCCAAAATTAGAAGTTGAGATTGCCGGACATACCGATGACCGTGGCTCTGAAGATTACAACCGTCAACTTTCTCAGGGTAGGGCAGAATCCGTGGTAAAGTACTTAGTAGACAATTGGGTGGACAACCAGCGGGTTATCGCCAAAGGCTATGGCGAAAGCAAGCCTGAAGTCATCAATGATAATGATGATAACCGGCAAGTCAACCGGAGGGTTGAGTTTACCATTTTAAAGAAATAATTAGCCTAAATTCACGTTGTTAATAGGGCATAAATTTCTCATCAGCATAACACCAGGCCCAGGATTCACCGCTTTCGGCTGAGATCACTACTGGATGTTTTGTTTGTTGAAAATGCTTGGTTGCATGCTTGTTGACCGAACTATTGCAACAGTGTACTCCTCCACAGGTTTGACAAACCCGGAGGTGTACCCAGGTATCACCGGTTTTCACACACTCCTGGCATTCCATAGCTTGGGCAGTTTTGATCTGATCTTTATTAAAATGTTCGCAGGGAGCGGTATCAATGGGCATAGTATATTGATTTAGTTAATAGATGTTGATGGGATAGCGGAACCGGATAAAGAAAAAGTCAGGGGAAGTATAAAAGACATTTTTACAGCTTGTCCCATTACTTTACCCGCCTGCCAATGTTCATACATTCTCATAACTCTTTCCGCTTCTTTGTTCAATACTTCATGGGGTGAACTAATGAATTGTAAATTGATCAGTTCTCCATTTTTGTCAATCATAAACTGCATCAATAATTTACCTTCAATGTTATTTTTTCGCGCAAACACCGGATAGTCAAGATGCTTGCCTACAAACTGATAAAAGGCATTAATTTCTTCGGCTGGCGCTGCTGGTGTGGTTTTTTCATCATACGTGTATTTGTTGCCCAAATCATCCCAACTGTACCCATTGATCAATTTACCCTGCTGATATTGCTCTTCACAATAAAGTTTGCCTTCCGCTGTAAATCCTTTCCAAAGCCCTTCTCTTTGATAATCAAGTAGTTTCCCTTCTTCCCTAAGCGTAATGTTGATATATTGAAAATATGCCTGATAATATCCGGTACCTTGATCTACCTGTAATTGACCTTTTTCATCCCAGTACTTGTCTACGAAACTTTGGTCATCTCGATATACCATAATTTGACGTGGACTTCCGTCCTCATAAAATTCTTTCCACTCGCCGGTTTTGTTTTCATTGACAAAATTACCGCTACTTTCCGTTTGGCCGTTTTTATGAAAATACGTGAAGGAACCGTTCTTTTTACCACTCAAATATTTTCCCCTACGATATACGCTTCCATCCATATAATAGTCGGTGAGGGTGCCAGAAGGGTTTTTGGTGTTGATTTCATTGGTAAGCCGATAGTAAATAGCTTTTTCCTGACCACACGGCTCCCAATCCTGATCAAAATAAAATTTCTGTTCGTCTGGAAGAAACCCCAGGTAGGGATAGTCAGACTTCATCACATCGGGAGAGTAGATAAACTTTTCGGTATGAATTATTTTGTAAGGCGTGAACAATTCCTTGCCGGTGGGTTCTTTGCTTTTTCCCATCAATTTACCATGAATGGTGTAGGTTTTACCCTGTTTAAAATCCCCTTCCTGGTATTTCTCTTCGTAGATAGTGACGCCACTTTTATTGTAATAGGTCCACCAATCATCTTTGAAGCCATTGACCACACTACCGGCCACATAAATGGTATCGCTATTTTCAGGGTAATAATAATAGCCTTCCCACAATCCATTGCCATCTTTTACTTTCTCTGTTCCGCTGGGATCGTGATAAGAGAGAATTTTAAAATCATCATCAGTGAAAGCAATGGTTTGTTGTGGACTTCCATTAGGATAAAAGTATTCCCAGCTACCAATCATCTGGTTGGCAAGGTACTCCCCCTCCATTTTCTTCTGGCCATTCGGATAGTAGAAAGTAAAGTTGCCGGACTTTTGTCCTCTCGGATAGTTACCCTTCATTTGTAATTTTCCCTCTCCATAATAATCCATCACTGGCCCGACAAAAACGAAGTAAGTGGTATCCAGCCAGCCATTTCTGAAGTAAGTTGCTTCTTGTTTATCATTTAAAGCCCAAAGTGAATCATAGAACAAGATCACCCTGAGTTGGGCATAGCTCTGATAAGTACAGCTGATAAAAAATACCGTAAGTAAGAGACGGAAACACATCTTCAAAAAATTAGCGATCAGACAACAAAGCCTAATATAGGTAATCAAATCAATAAATGCTGGAAATTGAAGCAGGACTTGAGATTGGGAAAATAGTAAAAAGTGGAAATGGAAAAACAGTGCATCACACTTCAGGTTTCTTCAAATTACCCCATCCATTTCATTTCCGGCAAGCATTTTGTTCTTTTCTGTGAGCGTGTGCCAAGAAAAACAGCTGTGTTTTTCCCCGGACAAAAATATGTTTGTATTATTGTAAAGAGAAAATAGCTGTTAATTCAATAAAAAGCAGCATCCCCCAAGACTTTTTGACTTAAAAAGCTAGTAACCAACTTATTATTGTACATTCATTCGCATCACCTAAACATTATTAATTGATCAAACTATGGAGATCAGCACTACACAAAAAAAGCGGCCTGATAAATTTCTTTTGCGTCCGCTAAGTATTCTAAAATCAATCAGTACCGCCCACCTCATCATGTTATTACTCATCGGTGGGGCAGCGGTAGGTACCAGTGGCTGTAAAGCTAAAAAGGAAGCGCGGGCCGCCGCTGCTGCCAAAGCAGAGCGTATCGCGGAAGCCAGGGCTGACTTGTTAGCGATTATCAACGATAACGGAAGCATGTCCTTAGATGAGAAAGAAAGGGAACTCAACCGTATTAAGGCTATGAATATTGATGATGCCGAGATTCAAGACCTGATCGCTCGCACAGAGGCCATTGTATCCCGCGAACGGGATGCGGCTGACAGGGTAAGCAATTCCAGCGGCGGGGGCAATATGAAAACGGAGGATATGAATACCCAACTGCAAAATGTTTTTGATAAGGTTTCATCCTCCAGAAGTACTTCTGACGCTAATATGAGCATTCGGGAAGCCTTGAGCATGTTTGCTTCCCCTGAAACTCCGGTACTCATTATCATTAGTCAAAGTGGGGATAATATTGATTACGATGAGCCCACAACGATCAAGAAATATCTGGAATATCTGAAAGATACCAACAACCAGCCCGCTGCGGTCCACAACTTGGAAGTGGACGCCAATGGTAAAATCAAAGAAGTTGAACTCAAAAAAAACTACTGATAATGTATAAATATAGATTAACCATAGTAACATTTATATTACTTTTCGGATCAGTATGCGCACTGCAAGCACAGAGCGATACAGTAAGCCCAGAAAGAAAACTTGCAATTGACTCTCTCGCCCTGGAAAAAGTCCGCGATTTGAGTAAATACATCAGCATAGTGGGTAATAAGAATACACCTTTCTCCGAAGCCAACCGCGTCATAGACCGTGCGGGTGAACTTTTTGCCTCAGGGGCGGAAATCGGTATTTCCTCACTGACGCGTTCCGAGATTGAGTATTATGCCATAAGGCCATACTTTGAACATCTTATGGCCCTTAATTATGATGAGGTTTCTATCAAATGGTATGATATACAATATATCAGCGACCTGGAAAGACAACCGGACGGTACTTATGTAGGTGTGATCACGATCTATCAGCGATTTGAGGGCAGGTCAGATGACGGACTAGAATATAAAGATACTACCAAGAAAGACATCACAGTTTTTGTTCAGAAAAAAGAAACCCAAATCGGTGGGCGTGTAATTGATTTTTGGGATGTGCTCCTAGGGGACATCCGTGTGTCAGAAACCACAACATAATGACGAGAATTTCTTTATTGCTGGGATTAACCCTCTTGTCCTGGGCTGCAGAAGCCCAGGGCGTTGGGGAATATTTGGGAGACGAAAGCGTACTTTACGCTGAAACTAAGCAGATCAATCAGTTTTTTCGTAGGTTCAATGGCGAAGAGGATGAAGAAGGTAAGCGCTATTACGAGGGAAACAAGAATTTTCAAAATCCCCAGCTGAGAGAAAAATATCTTAAAATGTTGTTTGACAATCAAAATCCCAGTTTGTCAAATGCTTTAAAAACGGAATTTATCCAGAAAGTCAATAATAAGGGTATTCCAAAAATATTGAATTTTCACGGTGGTGAATGGTTTGCCGAAGTAAACGCCCGTTTCACCTACAAAGGCCGTGAGGAAAACGCTATTCTGTTCCTGAAGCTTGAGGAGGAAAAAGTCGGCTCCAAATGGATTTTAACCAATGCATATTTTGCCCCTTTTGCTAAACTATTTGATAGTGATACTACCGGTGGTATACCCTTTCTGCACCCCATGAGCCACGAACTGGATTTCATGAACCTTCGCAAGGTGTTTCAGGATAATAAGGCCAAAGTAGACCAGTTTACTGCCCGGGGATATCAACCGGATTACCTGTCTATATTGCTTTACGAAATTAAAAACTCTAACCTGAGGTTTAAGACCGTGGCTAATGTCAAATTTCATTTCTTTCAGGTAGATGGCTGGTATTTTCAACTGTCTAAATTTAACCGGCCGGGTTATAACCGGGGCTGGCTGATTTCCGACCTTGTCAAAGTGACCCCCAAAGAGAGAGAACTACTGACCAAGTATATTTACTACGAAAAATGAAAAAGCTTAAGCTTTATTTCACCACCCTAAGCCTGTCTTTTGCTTTTGTCCTAAGTGCTATTTCAAGCCATGCCCAGCAGAAAGAACTCTCGTCTGAGCAGGTAGACGAGTATAAAGGACAGGCCACTCAGATGATTTCTTTTCTGCAATCCATGATGAATATTCTGGGCAGCAGTGAGGCGACCACGCAACAAAAAGAAATTGTGATCAACCAAAGCTACACTAAAGCTTTCAAAGACGCGAATGTCCAGATTGAAGATGATCTCTTGGAAAACCGCGTGGTAGTAACCAATAAAAACGTACAGGCTTACCTCAAAGACATTGATTTTTTTTATAAACAAGCACGCTTTGAACTGAATGTCAGTGACGTGAGCTATTATGTAAGCCAGGATGGTAATATTTATTTTCGGGTCACCTTAAACCGAAACCTTCAGGGGGTTACGGTGAGCAATGATACTGTCAATGCCAGCCAACTCAGGTATGTTGAGTTAAACCTGAACGAATCGGAAAAGCAATTAAAGATTGCCAGCATATACACTACTAAGCTTAGTGAAAGAGAAGAACTGGCAAGTTGGTGGAACGAAGTGCCCTATGAATGGCAGGAACTGCTCAAAGAAAAAATTGACGTTTCCATAGATTCAGTCAACTTTAGAATGTTGAAAGAAATGTCATCTTTGGAAAGAATTGACGTTTCCGGAAATCAATACATCCGCACTTTAGAGCCGCTCAGCAAGTTGAATAATTTAAAGTACCTGGATGTTTCCTCAACCAATATCAGCGACATTGTGCCCTTGAGGAACCTGACCAAGTTAGAAACCCTGATTTGTAGCCAAACAGCAGTTTCTAGCCTGGAGCCTCTCAAATATTCAACCAATCTCCTGGAACTCATCGCCGACGCTACCAAGATCAGTGACCTAAGCGTTTTAGCCAACTTTTCGCGTCTGGAGAAATTATACATTAGCAGTACGCCGGTTTATCAGCTAACCAATTTAAAGGATGTCAAAGATTTACGCTTTGCCAATACGGCGATTACCAGCCTGGATGCCATTTCAGGCATAAAGGGACTGGTCAACCTGGACTGCTCCAGCACCAATGTGAAAGACCTAAGCCCACTCAGTGCAGCCCAAAACTTAAAGATACTAAACATAGAATATACCCCGGTTTCGGATTTGGGCCCTTTATCAGGATTGAAACAATTGGAGATCATCATGGGCAATAACACACCCATTAAATCCCTTGATCCCCTGACGGGATTACCGGTCTTGCAAAAAATATACTGCGATGACACGCCGATAAGCCAGCAGGAAGCAACCCGCTTTATGGTGGTTAATCCCAAAGTACTGGTCATTTATGAATCGGAGCAATTGCAAAGTTGGTGGAAGGAGATGGATCAAAATTGGAAAAAAATATTCCAACAATATGTACCATTAGATACCATTACCAAAGAAAAACTAGCGGAAGTAGCTAATTTGGGGGAGATAGATATCAGCAATAAGCCTGAGATTACCAGCCTGGAGCCACTCAGCAGGTTACGAAACCTGAGAACACTAAACTGTGCCAATACCAGTATCAACAGCTTAGAGCCATTGAAAGAACTTATTGATCTTCAATCCCTGGACTGCTCAGGTACACTCATTGATAGTTTGGGTGCATTGAGCAACGCTCAAAATCTTAACATACTTAATATTGACAAGACGCGGGTAAGTAGCTTACTTCCACTCAGCGAATTAAGTAGTATTGAAAACCTGAGTTGTGAACATACTCCGCTGGAGGAACCTGCAATTTTGCAATTTATCAGCGAACATCCCGGCTGTCTGGTCATTTATAAGTCAGACGAACTCAGCTTATGGTGGAATGAGGCTTTATCACCCGCCTGGAAAGAAGCCATGCGAAACCAGATGTCTATCTCCGGTATCCCCAGCAAAGAGCAGTTGCATGAAATTGCCTTTTTAGAAAAATTGGTCATTACTAATAATACTGACATCTGGGACCTTTCACCCATTCAGCAATTTGTAAACCTGAAAGAACTGGAAATTACCAACACGGCAGTGGCTGATTTGTCGCCACTGAGCCAAATGAGCTCCCTGGAAAAACTCACATGTTCCCGCAACCCTATAAAATCCCTGGAAGCACTCAGTGGATTGACAAACCTAAAATATCTTGACTCTCAGGATACACCTATAGAGGATTTAAAACCCATTCGCGACCTGATTGAACTGGAAACACTCAAATGTTCAGGCACTCAAGTTGACAACCTGAAGTACCTCTCTTCATTGGTTAACCTAAAAGTGCTGGAATGCTATAATACTGATGTAAAGAAACTCAAACGGCTGAAGGGCTTATATCAATTGGAAAAGCTGGCCTGTTATAACACCAGGGTTTCTATAAAAGAGGTAGAAAAATTCAAAGAAGACCATCCTGAATGTCAGGTAGTTTATTATTGAAAACGTTTATTAGCTTGCAGTAAGTTTGCAGCTTACATTTGACATAGGTTATGGCTGGTTTTTTCAAAGAAATTTACTTACTAATCAGGGGGACCGTCATTAGTTTTCAGCAAAATGATGTGGTACTATACGCCGCAGCCATTGCTTTTTTTACTGTTTTTTCCCTTCCTTCGGTGCTTATTATCATTGTCAAAGTAATTGGCTCTGTATTTTCTGCTGAACGAATCGAAAATAACCTTGCTCAGCAGATAGAAAAATTGATTGGTCCCGCTACCGCTGAGGAAATCATCAGCATAATTGACAAAGGTTCTGTAAACAATACAGGTTTATTCCTGGAGATTGTGAGTGTGGTCTTTTTAGTCTTTAGTGCCACAGTCATTTTCGCTTTTCTTCAAAAAGCGCTAAATGCCATCTGGGGTGTGAAACCTAAGCCAAAAACAGGGGCACTAAAATTTGCAAGGAACAAACTTTTATCTTTTTCTTTCATAATAATCTTGGGGTTTTTGATGTTGGTTTCTCTTACCTTGGAGGCATTACTCTCATTTTCCAACGAATTCCTTCAGGAGGTATTTTCAGAATACACGGTCTATTTTATGGAAACGGCCAACTACTTTTTGTCACTCATTTTTATATCCATCATCTTTGCCCTTATTTTCAAATTTCTGCCGGACGCGAAGGTAAGGTGGAAAGATGTTAGCGTAGGTGCCATAGTGACGGGCTTACTCTTTACATTAGGGAAATATCTCATAGGACTCATGCTTTCCAATACCAATGTCGTTTCCACCTATGGGGCAGCGGGTTCTTTGGCGGGGATATTGATATGGGTTTTTTATTCTGCCATTGTTGTGCTGATAGGCGCCATGTTTACCAAAGTATATGCGGCCAATATCGGCCAGGAAATTATTCCCAAAAAACACTCGGTAAAGATAGAAACCAGGGAAGTAGAGATGTAATTGAGTTTTTACTGGAAAGTGGTTACCGGATAAGGCTAAAATAATCCTGAACAAATTCATCAAATCAAGAGTAAAATTTAGGAACAAGCGCACCATGACTAAACCTGCTGCGCTTGACCTTAAAACTGCTTATGCCAAAGGATAACTCCAGGGAGCGCGGTATTCCCTGGAAAGTAATTTGTTTGCTTCAGGGTCGTTAGGAATCAACTGTTTGTCCACATCCCATTGAATGCTTCTACCCAATTTGCTGGAAAGCATAGCCAGCAAACTCATATTGGTAGAATGATGCCCGATCTCAATATCACAAACCGGAAGCTTATCTTTTTCAATAGAAGTAAGGAAATCGGCCCATAATTCTTTGATATTTTGCAGGTCCGGTTCGTGTAGTGTAGGTTCTTGGTGGATGAGCTGTTTTTTGTCATCGGCAGGATAAAAAGTCCAGCCGTCCAGCCAGCCCATGTGGAAAGTACCTTCAGTGCCGTAGAAATAGCAGCCTAAGTTATGTTTTTCAGCATTATTGGCGGCATACTGCCGATGTTCCCAAACCGCCGTAAAATCTTCAAATTGATAGTTGACCACCTGGGTATCTGGCGCGGTAGTATTGTCTTCTTTGATATGCCTTGCCGCAAATGAATGAATGGATTTTGGCGCTTTTTCCTCTGTCCACCATAAGATCTGATCCAACCAGTGGATGCCCCAATCGCCGATCTGCCCATTGGCAAAGTTCAGGAACTGACGGAAACCCTTGGGGTGCATTTTAGGGTTATAATTGACTAGCGACGCTGGTCCGCAATACATATCCCAATCCAATCCTGCGGGTGGTTCAGTATCGGGAACAGCCTCACCGGCATCGCCTCCATAATGAACAAATGCCCTTACCATCCCAATTTTACCCGCTTTGCCAGATTTCAAAAACTCCATCCCCGAGATATTATGAGGGGAAACACGGCGATGGGTGCCTACCTGTACTTTTTTGTTGTTAGCCCGGGCAGCTTTGATCATAGCCAATCCTTCGTATACTGTGTGGCCTATTGGTTTTTCCACATAAACGTGGGCACCATTACTCACCGCTTCAATGGTGATCAGCGGGTGCCAGTGATCAGGCGTGGCAACAATAACGATTTCGGGTTTTTCCTTAGCGATTAGTTCACGAAAATCACTGTATCTTTTTGGTTTGTCGCTGGTCAATTTAGCGGTTTCCGTCATTGCGCCGTCCAGTTGATTTTGGTCAACATCACAAATCGCGACTACTTTTGAAGAACCGGAGGCAATGGCTTCCCTCAAGATATTCATGCCCCACCAACCACTTCCGATGAGGGCAGTGGTGTATTTCTTGTTAGGGGAAGAAGGCTGGAAAGTCCAGGCAGAGAGCGCCACGCTGCTGGCTGCGGAAGTTTTGATAAAGTTTCTACGGTTCATAAATTTAGGTTGTTATGCTTTATACAAAAAAGATAAGCTTAAAGTAGAGAAAATATAGTTTTCTAAAAAATTAGGGCGCTATAATGAGTCTCCAAATCAATTAGTCATTACCTCATTATTCATTAATCAATGACTTGGTAGCCCTTATCATTTCTGCTTTGCCGGGAGGCCCTTTTAATGTTTCAACTGTTAAACCCAGCGATTTCAGGTCACGTTTCAATTGGCCTTTGGCAGAATAGGTTACAAAGATACCTTCAGGTTTTAGCATGCTGCAAACTTTACCTAAAGTTACTATTGTCCAAAGTTCAGCTTGTTTGTTGGGGGCAAAGGCATCGTAATAGATGAGGTCTACACTGTTTTTTTCAATGTTATAATCTTCCAGCTTTTGGTTTAACTTTTTCAGCTGAAAATTAGGTAAAACACTATACCATTCACTCCATGGGCATCTATGTACTTGTTCAAACAACTTGGTTAAATCACTGTCTCCGAGTAAGTTCGGATAATTAAGCTTTTCAATAACGGTGTAGGGGAGAGGAAAAGCTTCCAGCGTAATATATTCAAACTGTTTTTCAGGAAAAATTAGCGTAGCCTGTAAAGTCAACATTAAATTCAGACCAGTACCCATCCCCATTTCAAAAATTCTCAAACTTTCTTTATCCTGATGTAAATTTATCCAATGATAAAATCCGGCTTTCAAGTATACATGCTGAGACTCTCGAAGAGCGCCATGCCGGGAATGATAGGTTTCATCAAGGGCTACATTGAGCAACGTATGAGAACCATCCCCGGTGTCCATAATTTGAATTTCCTCAGCCATCCGATAAAGATTAGTTTGAAAAAATCATGCTTCTGATTTGTAAACCAGGGCCACTGCATGGGCTGCAACCCCTTCCTTTCTTCCGACAAAACCCATCTGCTCGGAAGTAGTGGCTTTGATGGAAATATCATTTTCTGATACTTGCATCACACTCGCCATCACCTTTCTCATGTCAGGGATATGCGGGTTTACTTTAGGGGCTTCCAAACAAACTGTAGCATCAATATTTCCCAAAGCATAACCATGTTCTTTGAGCAAAGCCATTACTTCGGCGAGCAGTTTTTTGCTGTCAATTCCTTTGTACTGGGGGTCAGTATCTGGAAAGTGGAAGCCAATATCCCGCAAATTGGCTGCGCCTAACAGCGCATCACAAATGGCGTGGATAAGCACATCAGCGTCTGAATGCCCTTTGGCCCCGTGGGTATGTTTGAGTTCAATACCACCCAACCAAAAAGCACGACCTGCTGCT
>JBBSOG010000179.1:0-11115 GCA_038259985.1 Cytophagales bacterium | reverse complement strand
CCGAGCTTTCCCTGAATATGAACCGTATTTATCCCTTTAAAGATCTGGTGACCTCACGGAGTAGTTGGATTAGTAAAGTGAATGTGGGCTATCGTTTGTCGGCACGAAACCAATTCACCAACGAAGTGGTGCGCCCGCCCGGCGGTATTCCGGAGGACAAAATCGCCAATCGCGACCCCCTGGCCGATAGTGTGCTGGCTATCAATAAAGAAAACCTTCCCGAAATCCTGAAACGTACCCAAACGGGCTTTCAGCATTCTATTCCTATTTCCACCTCCTTCAATATGTTTAATTATTTTACGGTATCCCCATCCTTCAACTATGAAGAACTGTGGTACCTGAAGGAGCTGGATTATCAGTTTGATTCCACGATTAATCAAGTCTATGTCAATCAGGTGCAGGGCTTTTCCCGGGCGTCTTCCTGGAATACCAGCCTGGGTGTCAATACCCGTTTTTACGGATTACTCAATTTTAAGGGAGAAAAGCTTCAAGCCATCCGCCATACTGTCATCCCTTCGGTCAGCTTTAGTTACCGCCCTGATTTCTCCAGTGACTTCTATGGCTACTACGAAAAAGTAAGGCTGGATGCCGATACATTAATTGACCCCTACACCGGCTATGATAGAAATGAAAAAGTGGTGTCTATTTATGATGGTTTTATCTATGGCTCCCCTTCTCCCGGCAAAAGTGGCTCCGTCGGTTTTTCTTTAAACAACAATATTGAAATGAAGGTGCGCAATGACAAGGACACCACTGAAGATGCTAGTGCTACCCGCAAAATACCCATTTTTGAAAGTTTGTCCCTAAGTACCAGTTACAACCTAATTGCCGATTCTTTTAAATTAGCACCCTTTAACATTTCGGCACGTACCCGACTGTTTGATAACAAAGTCAGTATCAATGCATCTACCTCGGTAGACCCTTATTCTTATGTGCCGGATGATATTGAACCCATTGATACGATAACCAGTAGAAACAATAGGACAGGAAGTAACGAAACGAGAGTGTATAGAAATTATACCAGGGTAGACAGGTACGCCTGGCTCCCATCCCCTATTGAAGGTACAGAGCGTGGGATTGGGACCATCACCCGGGCAAGCCTGGCATTAACCACCAATTTTCAACCCAAACAGAAGAAAGAAGATAAAGAAAAAAAAGAGGAGGAGCTCGCCAATGCCAATGTCACCGATGATGAACTGGAATATATCGACCGAAACCGCAGCGATTATGTGGATTTTGATATTCCCTGGAGTATACGTGTTCGCTATAACCTGAGCTACACCAACGACCCACGCCGCCGATTGATTGAAGGGGAGGATAATAAGGTGACCCAGTCCATTATGTTTTCTGGAGATGTGAGCCTTGCCCCCAAATGGAAGGTACAGTTCAACTCCGGTTTTGATTTTGTCAAACAAGAAATTACCCAGACCAGTATTGATGTGTTCCGTGATTTAGGCTGCTTTGATTTCCAGTTTAACTGGGTGCCTTTCGGCAGGTTTACTTCTTACCACGTACAGATCAATGTAAAATCTTCTATGCTAAGCGACCTGAAGCTGCAACGCAGAAGGGCATGGCAGGATTTTTAATCTAATTGTCGCCGGGCGATAAAGGCCGCGCCAATCAAAGCTACCAGTAGGAGTATACCCGCTGCCTCAAAGGGCAATACGAAATCGGTCATAAGTTGCATACCTAAGCCCTGGACAATAGATTCCTGAACAAGCAGTCCCTGACGTTCCGCATTTTGTATCCAAGGCAGCGTAGCAAAGTTTACTTGTAATATTGTATTGGTCAGCAATCCAAAAAGAGATACCCCTACAAGTAATGCCCAGAAACGATGTTGCCCCTCAGTAGTGACTGCCTTCCCGGAAACTTTGGTGGTAAGCATGACGCCAAAAATCATCAGCACCAGAATACCTCCGATGTACACTAAAATCTGTGTGATAGCCAAGAAATCCGCCCCGGCAAAAACGTATACCGCTGATACACCTAAGAAAGTGACAATGAGCAAAAAAGCAGCATATAGGACGTTGCGCGTGAATAGTATCATCACGGCACTGATCACCGCTATGGCTGCGAAGAGGTAGAAAATAATTTGTGCTAAGCTCATAAGCTATTGATCAGATTGAGTGGCGTTATTGTCATTCTGCTCTTTGTCTTTTTTGTTTTGCATAATTTTTTTTGCCATTTCCTGCGGGTCTTCTCCACTACTTTTCGGCTTGATCTTAGGCTTCATCATGCCTGCTTTTGGTTTATAAGCAGCCGCTTTGGGCTTGAAGCTCGGCTTAGGTTGGGCAGCACCGGTTGGGTTTTCTTCTTTTTTGGTAGCAGCGGCTTCTTTGGCTTTTTCCTTCTGCAACATAAATTCTTCCAACTCCTTTTTCTTCGCTAATATTTCCAAAGGGGTCATTTCAGCAAAGGCAAAATTATGGTCCGCTACGTCAAATTCACTAAAATCGTATTCTTTGGTCATGGTAAGGCACTCGGTTGGACAAACGGTCGTACAAAGCCCGCAAAAGCAGCACTTGCCCATATCAATATCAAACTTGGCAGGATAGATACGTTTGGAAGAGCCATCCGATGTTTTTCCGATTTCTTCCACTGCCCGGATAGGTTCAATATCAATGCAATCTACCGGGCAGATTTTGGCGCATTTGTCACATACAATGCAGTCTTCAATCTCATTGTGCAGCTTATAACGGCCGTTGTCAGGAACAGGAATTTTTTCGTGAGGATATTGCAGGGTAACGATGCCCTTATCTTGCTCAAAGTAATGAGCATTCTCTATACCAATCGGCTCCCGATGGCTTCTGGCTTCTAAAATATGCTTGAAAGAAAGTTTTAGCCCAACCAACAATGAGCCGACGGCATCTTTGATATTTCCCCAATACGTATTATTTGCACCTTTATGTTGCTGCATATCACGGTCTGTTTTTTCCAGAAAATAAGGGATACAATATTAGCCATGTTACGTGGCAATACAAAATCAGCTAATAGTGCGGCTGGGGTCTTCCACTTCTTCGGCCTGGATTTGTTTGTCGTACAGGTTTTTGTAGAAACCATTCTGGCTGAGCAGGGATTCATTGGTTCCTTCTTCTACCACCTCGCCGTCATCCAGCACAACAATCTTATCAGCTAATTTGGCAGAAGATACCCGATGTGAGATGATAATGGTGGTCCTGCCCTGCATGATGTTTTTCAGGCTATTGAGGATGGTATTTTCTGTTTTGGTATCTACTGCGGATAGTGAATCATCCAGAATCAAAATTTTAGGATTCCTGGCAATGGCCCTGGCAAGAGAGACCCTCTGTTTCTGTCCGCCGGAAAGAGTAATGCCACGCTCGCCTAACTTGGTGCCAAAACCTTCAGGAAACTCCTCTATGGTATTTTTGAGATCGGCATTGAAAGCGGCGGTTTCTACTTCTTCATCAGAAATATCCAATGAACCAAAAATAATATTGCTGTGAATGGTATTGGAGAAAAGAAACACATCTTGCGGGACGTAGCCAATCTGCCGACGTAGCGAGTGCAGTTCGTAATCTTTGATATCCATACCATCTATCGTGATGCTCCCGTCATTGATGTCGTACATGCGCGGAATTATATTGGCGATCGTACTTTTTCCTGAGCCAGTGGTCCCCACGATTGCAATGGATTGTCCCGCCATCACTTCAAAAGAAACGTTTTTGAGGGCTTTGATGCCTGAGTCAGGGTATACAAAGGATACATTTTTGAGGGCAACGTCACCCTTAATTTCCCGCTCCACTTCTCCTGATAAGATATCGTTGGGCGTATTCATAAATTCGTTGATACGCTTCTGAGAAGCTGCCGCTCGCTGGATGATGCTGGTGATCCACCCCAGTGCAGTGACCGGCCAGGTGAGCATATTGACATAAATAATAAACTCCGCGATCACGCCGGGAGAAACTGCCCCCCTGATCACTTCACCTCCACCGATAAAAATAACGATCACCGAACTAATCCCCACCAATGCCACAATCAGGGGAATGAAAAGCGAATTGACAAAAGCTAATTTGATAGATTTGTCTTTGTAGTCGTCACTGGCTACGACAAAATTATCGGCGGAATCTTTTTCCCTGACAAAAGATTTGATGACACGAATGCCTGAAAAAGCTTCTTGCACATAAGTAGACAAACCTGACAGGCTCCGCTGAATTTCTTCCGAACGACGGTTAATAATGTTGTTTACATAATAAATACTAATGGAAAGAAGGGGCAAAGGGATCAGGGTATATAAAGTCAGGCGTACATTTACCGAAAACATGTAGGGAATTAGGAGGGCAAAGAGGGTAAAAAGATTAAGCCCATACATAATCCCTGGCCCTAGGTACATGCGTACTTTGGAAACATCTTCGGAAATGCGGGCCATCAAGTCACCCGTATTGTTGCGCCGATAAAAGCTGGTGGGAAGCGACTGATAATGTTGGTACACCTCATTTTTGAGGTCAAACTCAATAAGCCGGGAAACTACGATAATAGTCTGACGGGTAAGGAATGTGAAGAAGCCACCCACCAAAGCCAGCACTAGGATAGCCACGCCATACACAAAAATACTGGAGGTAAAAGCACTGTATATTTGATCTTGTAGCGCTAAACCTTTAAAAAGTTTGAATAAATCAATATTCTCCTCTACCAAATTAATGGCCTGGCGCACAATGACAGCAGGCACTATTTTGAAAAGATTGGAGAGAATAATGAAGAGTAAGCCCAGTAAAATGCGGTATTTATACTTGAGCAAATACTTATTTAAGTAGCTAAGATCTTTCACTTTTTGTTACAACGGTTTCCTTAATAAATGGTTCTTACAAAGCATTTGCAAATTGGTATACTTCCGAAAAAAATCTACTTTTGCTGCGTCTCTGTCTAAAAGGGCACAAGTGTTATGGAACCAAAAGTAGCGGAAAGTTTGCCCAAACCCATCATGAATAAAACAATCAATCCCTTTGAGATTATGGCTCAATACGGCCATGAGCAGTTGGTGCAATGCTACGATGAAGCCACCGGCCTCAAAGCGGTGATGGCCATACACTCTACCGTACTGGGCCCTGCCATGGGAGGCACACGTATGTGGGATTACTCCAGTGATGAAGAAGGGGTGATAGACGCACTGCGCCTGGCAAGGGGGATGACCTATAAATCTGCCATTTCTGGGCTCAATGTTGGGGGCGGCAAAGCTGCTTTGATTGGGGACGTCAGAAAGCTAAAGTCTGAGGCTTATTTGCGGCGCTTCGGCAAATTTGTAGAGAATTTAAATGGCAAATACGTGGCTGCCGGGGATGTCAACATCAGTACCCATGACTTGGAGTATGTCCGTATGGAAACTAAGCATGTGACAGGCTTACCGGAATACTTGGGCGGTGGCGGTTCATCTTCACTCATCACCGCTTATGGTGTGTATATGGGCATCAAAGCAGCCGCTAAAGAAGCTTTTGGCACTGATAGTTTGGAAAAGAGAAGCGTAGCCGTGCAGGGTGTAGGTGCGGTAGGAATGAAACTGCTGGAATATCTCGTCAACGAAAAGGCCGAAGTTTTTGTGTCCGATGTGGAAGAAGATAGATTGCAAACGGCTTCCCGTGAGTATGGTGCCCAGGTAGTAAGCACCGAAGACATTCTTGAAATAGAATCTGATATTTACGCCCCATGTGCTCTAGGGGCCACCCTCAATGACTATACTATCCCCCGCCTAAAGTGCAGCGTAATTGCCGGAGGGGCCAATAACCAACTGGAGGAAGAGGATAAACACGGGCAAATGTTGATGGAAAAAGGCATTATCTATGCCCCTGATTTTCTGGTCAATGCCGGAGGTATTATGGCGGTAGCCGCTGAGTATTTTGGTGAATACAACAAAGATTATCTGTATCAGAAGGCAGAAAACATTTATCACAATTGTCTGTCTGTACTGAAAGAAGCTCAGGCAGAGAAAAAAAATCCCCAGCGAGTAGCGATGGAAATGGCGGAAAAGAGAATAGCCGCCATAGGTAGATTACACCTGACTACTTAACGAAAGCCTAAACTTTTCAGAAAAAGTAAATTTTTTGCGTTTGATCGTTGTTACAAGTCAGCTAATCGTGCACTATTATTTGAAATCATGCTAAACAGAAAAATTTTAAGGGCCAAAGCAATGCAACATGTGTATGCTTACAAGCAGTGCCAACGCTCTAACTATGAGCTGGCATTTCAATACGTACATGATGCTTATAAACCGGACCTTAATTCTATGGAAGTGCAGGATAAGGTGAAGCTTGCTGAAGATAGAGAGATTGTGACTCGACTTTTAGAAGCTCATTTTCAGCAACAGCCTCTGCAAAAGGCAGAAGAAGTGTACGAGAAGGTAGCCAGGGAAGCCATTGACCGCTACGAAAAACAGTGCAAAAAAGACCAGGAGTTTTTGTTGAATCAGATGCTCAGTTCTACGGAGAGAATCGGTGACCATTATCGTTTGTTTTTGTTATTGCTGGTAGAATTTGCTGACGAATCGCACCGGGACCAACTAAAACAGCGTACTTATGCAACACAGCTCCAGACAGAGGTCCGCACTAGCTTTTATCTGAATAAAGTTATCCAGGCGATTAGGGATAACTTGCATTTGCTCCAGGAAGTAGATGGCAGAAGCCTAAACTGGAACGATAGCAAATTTGAAATCAGGCAGTGGTACAAAAATAATATTAAATCTGAAGAGGAATTTAAGCGTTATCAAGCCCTGGAAGAACCCGGCCTTGAAGATGATATTGCCATCGTGCGGCATTTGTTCAATAACATTATATTGAAGAGTGAGCCTATTACCAATTTTTTTGAGGAAAATGACATCAACTGGCTGGAGAATAGTAAATCCATCAAAAGCATGGTCAATAAGAGCGTAAAGTCAGTGGGTAATGAACAGGGAGAAATTGAAATTGTTGAACTCACACCGAATTGGGAAGATGATAAAGAATTTCTGATTGATTTGTATAAAATCACCATTAAAAACGACCCTGAATACGAGCAGATCATCAAAGAGAAGTCTAAGAACTGGGCGGTAGAACGCATCGCCAGCTTAGACAGCGTAGTTATAAAAATGGCTATTGCCGAGATGATCCATTTCAGAAGTATTCCGGTGAAAGTAACTATTAATGAATACATAGATCTTTCTAAAAACTATAGTACTCAAAAGAGTAAACAGTTCGTTAACGGAATGCTGGATGTAATCGCCCAGGATTTACAGGAAAAAAATATAATCAGGAAAAGTGGAAGAGGGCTTATCGATAATCAGTAGTATAAGTAATATTTCTGCTGCATTAGCCTATTAATACCCTTATATTCGCTGGCACAGATGAAAAGTCCTTTGTAATTTTAGGTATTATTAGTACCAATAGCATTAAATGAAATAATTATGAGCAAAACGGGTAGTAATTTGTTGATGTTTTTTTCCGGTTTGCTAGCCGGAACAGTCGTTGGGATATTATACGCACCTGACACAGGAATAAATACCCGGGACAGGGTGACTTTCAGGCTAGAAAAGTACAAAGATAAACTAGAGGAACTGTTAACTGACCTGGTTCGTTCTAAAGAACAATTTCCTGAGAGTTCCGCTAAGTCTGATGGAGAGCGCGTCATTAATGATGCCAGGGAAAAAGCGAAACAGCTTCTGGACGATGTGGATAACCTATTAGGCCAGATCAAGAAATAATTTACCTTCTTTAGTTAATCAATTCAATTTCAAACATAAATATAACCACAATGCAAAGACTGAAAACAGGTAGTGTATTAGCTTTTTTTGCTTTTAGCCTTTTGTTAGCAAGCTGTAATGATGCAGCTTTAGAAGAAAAAGTAGCCGATCTTGAGCAACGTATCGCAGCGCTTGAGACCAAAACACCTGCTGCCTCTACATCAGCGGCGCTTGCCAGGCAGGTCAGCCAGCCTGAGAGTAACGCCCCACAGGGTGAAGTGCCCAAGTTCGAATTTGAAGAAAGCGCTTACGACTTTGGCGCTATCACAGAAGGCGATGTTGTAGAGCATATTTTCAAATTCGTGAACACTGGGGAAGCACCACTGGTTATACAAAGCGCTTCTGCTTCGTGCGGATGTACTGTGCCTAGCTACCCTCGTGAGCCTATCGCCCCGGGTGAAGAAGGGGAGATTCAGGTAAAATTCAATAGCGCCAATAAGCCAGGCATTCAAAACAAAACAGTGAGTATTACCGCAAATACAGATCCATCCATTACCAGACTTACCATTAAAAGTAACGTGGCCCCAAAAGCTGAACAAGCGGCTGGCCCCGTGAGAAAATAGAATAATTTAATACAAATATGCTAACATCCATCCTATTACAGGCTGCCGAAGGACAAGGTGGCCTCATTGGCAATATCATTCTTATCGGAGGTATTGCCTTGATTTTTTACTTTTTTATGATCAGGCCGCAGCAAAAGCGGCAAAAAGATCAAAAATCTTTTATTGATTTAGTCAAGAAAGGCGATATGGTCGTCACAGTGGGGGGCATACATGGAAGAGTGATGAGTGTGGAAGATGATTCCTTTGTACTGGAAGTAGACCGTGGTGCTAAAATTAAGTTTGAAAAAAGCTCAATATCGCTGGAATCCAGCAAGAAATACGCAACAAAAACTTAATCCTTTGAGCCGGGGCAAGAACATCGATATCAGAGAAAGAATGCGCCGTTTTGTGCAGTTCTTTCCTTCTAACAAAGAGAAGCTGAAGGTAGTAGCACTTTGTCTTTTGGCAGCTACTACCTTCTGGTTTTTTAGTGCCCTTAACAAACCTGACTATACTACCCGAATCCAGTACCCACTCAATTTCAATTATAATCAAGACAGCACTTATATCTTAAGTGCCTTGCCGGAAAATGTGCTGATTGAGGTAAGTGGGGGTGGCTGGAACTTACTCAGAAAAACCTTGCTGTTTGATACCCCTCCACTAGAAGTTGACCTGGAAGATCCGATAGGCACTAAGTTTATTACTGGCCAGTCACTTTCACAGCAAATTATTGATCGGTTAGGGGATGTACGTCTTGATTATGTGGTTACAGATACGCTCTATTTTAATATTGATAAGGCCACTGAAAAAGAAGTAGTGATTACGATAGATTCATCTGCTATTATGCTAGGGGATTCTTATCAGTTGATATCCCCTGTCAGGGTATCAGCTGAAAAAGCTTTATTAAAGGGCCCAAAAACAGTGCTGGATAGTGTAGAAGATACCCTATTGATCAGGCTGCCGGAAGAAGAAATCAACAATAATTACCAGCAGACAATACCTCTGAAATATACCGCTTCAAATTTGGTAAGCGTGAGCCCGGTGGAAATAGAAGTTCAGTTTAATGTAGCCCCGTTTGACCAACTGACGCGCAGTGTAGAAGTAACTATGGTTGATTTTCCAGAAGACTCTTCTTTGCAGTTATCACCTAATCGGGTAGATGTAATTTTCTGGATACAGAATAAGTATTTAGACTTAATTGAAGATGTTAATTTTGAAGTAGTAGCGAATTTACGTACTTTAAATGACAGTGACAGTACTTTAACACCTGTACTTAAAACCTATCCCGAGTTTGTAAAAAATATAGCGATCAGCCCCTCCAAGTTGAGTGTAACGTATGTGCAATAATTTTTTTTCGGTGGGCATTACCGGTGGTATTGGTTCGGGAAAGAGCCTCATTTGCAAGATTTTTTCAGTATTGGGTATTCCCATTTATGAAGCGGATATGCGGGCTAAATGGCTTTTGTCTCACGATATTATTCTTAAAAAGCAAGTTATCCGGCAATTTGGCAAAGAAGCATACAAGCAGGATGGAGGCCTTGATCGTGCTCTTCTGGCTAAACTTATTTTTGAACATGAAGAAAAGCGACTGCAACTCAATGCTTTGGTTCATCCTCGTGTAGGTGAAGATTTCCAGGAATGGGCGGCTGCACATCGTGATAGTCCGTATGTGCTGAAGGAGGCTGCCTTGCTTTTTGAAACAAACAGTTACAAGCAATTGGATAAAGTCATCAATGTGAAAGCCCCCAAGGAATTACGGATCAGCAGGGTATTGCTCCGGGACACGCACAGGGACAGAAATCAGGTGGAAAAGATCATGGAGAAGCAATGGACAGATACCCAACGTGAAAAACTGGCAGATTTTACAATTAACAATAATGAAAAAGAATTAGTTATTCCTACAGTAACTAAGCTTCACCACCAATTAATGCATCTATCAACTTAGGTAACCCAAAACCGAAATTTTTATTGATATCATTTTTTACTCATCACATTACATTTTTTAACACCTAAATTTTTAGTCATGAGTTTAGACAGGTATAGAAACGAAGTCTGGAAAAAAATAAATTTTGACACAGACCTCGCCCACGCACTTTATGAAGTGTCAAGCCACGGCAGGGTGAAAAGCTATGCGGTAGATAAGGAAAAAGGCCGTATCATGAAAGGGTCAGATGTCAATGGATACCTTTCCGTGATGGTAAGGCTGGGGAAGAAAATTTCACAGACCCATTACATTCACCGTTTGGTAGCCCAAGGTTTTTTGCCCCTTCCCAGCGAGGAGCATCGCTATGTAGTACATCTGGATTATAATAAAAAAAATAATAGCCGCTACAACTTGAAATGGATGACCGAACAGGAACTGATCAAGCATAATAATAAGAACCCGGCGATCCTGCGAAGCCGCACCACGGGTTATAAATTGACAGAGGCGGATGTCAGGGTAATTAAAAGGTTATTAAAAAGTAACAAGACCAGGTTGAGTATGATTGCTAAGCGCTTTAACATTACCCATACCCAGCTTAACAGGATTCGCTCAGGGGAGAATTGGGGGAAAGTGACTATCTAAGCAGACATCTATTTTGGATATTCACAATAAATCTTTCGGCAATGAAATTTGGTCGATATAAAATTTCATTCTGGAATGAGAACTTTCCAGCAGACTAATCTTTTCAATTTTGTCATCTTTATGGTTATAGAAGACTTCCACATAATAATCATGGAGCAAATACAGATTGACTTTGTAACTGTAGTACCGGATAGCCACTACAAATGTCCCCTCCTTATACAAGGACAGTATCTTATTTCTCAATGAGAGAGACATAAAACTGGAAGGAGAAATCATTTTTCGTT
>JBBSOG010000178.1:0-11121 GCA_038259985.1 Cytophagales bacterium | reverse complement strand
TTTTATGGGCAAATTCCTTTTGAGAAAGTTCAAGCAATTTCCTCAAACTAACAATGCGCCCTTCCATTAAGTTGACTTTGTTTTTCACAAGGTTTTAGATTTACTTATAAATTTGGTGGGGCATATAAGTTTACTTAAACTCATGCCAAATAGTCCATTATTGAACTCAACAACAAACTTTTCATTCAAATTATTTCAATGGATCAGTTTAACCCACATGAAGAACCCTCCAAGCGACACCAACAGGAATAGCTTGCCCATTTCAGGTAAAATTTCACTGATCGTGGGAATGCGCTGATGGCGGGCATTCATCTGATTCCGTTTGCGGTTTGTGTAACCGATGAAAAAGGGTTCTTTGAGCATGTCAATGGTTCATATTGTATGCTGTACCAATACTCCAGGGAGGAGCTAATAGGCCAACATTTTACGAAAGTAGTGCCTGGGCATGATAAAGCCAAATTGACGAAACTACATGACCTATTCATACAAAATGAGGAAGAAGCGACTCAGGAATGGGAAGTAGAGGCCCGTGACGGCACGATTATGCTCGTAATTGCTACCTCCGTATTTGTAGAAGAACATGGAAATCCAAAAAAGGTCACTTTTATAGTAAATGTTTCGGATACCAAAAAAACAGAAAGAGAACTAAGAAAGACGGTCAAAAAGTTGAATGCTTTAGTAGCATCACAGGAGAATGCGTTAGAGTTACTTATGCACGACCTGCGAGGCCCGATAGCTAATATACTTTCATTGGCTGAATTTCTTTCAAGTGAAAATTTTACCCCTGTTCAAAAGGATATGTTCGGTAAACGTCTGCATAAGTCAGCACAAAGGGCTTTTGAGCTTACCTATCGTTTGTAAGAAGTTATGCAGATAGAAAGCGGAAAATAAAAGCCAAACCCTACTTTATTTGATCTGTATCAGCTTATAAACTAAATAGGTCCGTGAAGTCCAAAAATATTTACCAATCGCTAGGCTGAATTCCTTCCGGCATTGATGATTCCAAATGAGCAGCGCACAACCATTTTCTCATACACCTTCATGCTGGGGTCTTCCGTCCCATTTTCTTCCGATTCCCTTATTTTATTTAGGGCATATTGTTGAATCGTAAGCAAAGGTAGTTCTATACGCTGGCGCATTTGTATGGATAAGCGGTTGATGGGTTTATCTTCCATTAGATGTTCCGTGCCCGCCAGCCGCAACAAATGGGTACGTGTGCGCTGAAACTCCTCATGGATCATGGTCCACAAAGCGCCGTATTTCGGATGGTCTGCCAGGAAGGCTGTCAAAGGAAAGAAAGATTTGGTCATGGCCATTTCGCAATTGTACATCAGTGTCTTGAAAAACAAAGACTGCTCATAGAGCCTTTGTAAGTCTTCCCATTTGCCCTCCGCTTCAAGTTTCTCCAGGGCAGTGCCCACCCCATAGTAGCCGGGCAAGTTTTGTTTCAGTTGGCTCCATGAGCCTACATAAGGTACTGCCCGCAGATCGTCCAGGTTTAGCTTACCAGGCTTACGCTTGGAGGGCCGACTACCGATATTCGCCTGTCCGTAATACCGCAGTGGACTAACTTCATTGAGGTATTCTAGGAATCCGGGATGGTTTTTTAGTGCTTTATAAGCCTCATAACTTTTTTCGGACAGACTCATTAGCAAAGCATCATCTTCTTTAGTTTGGGTTGGCTTGTCAGCATAGAAGAGGGCATTGCTGATACCAGCATGCATCAGCTGTTCCATATTGAACTGGGCACTGTCAATGGTTCCGAAGTTAGAACTGATCGTTTGCCCCTGTATGGTAAGCTGGATTTCTTTGTCTGCGATATTATTTCCTAAAGAAGCATAGAATTGATGCGTCCTTCCCCCACCCCGGGCAGGCGGTCCGCCCCTGCCATCAAAGAAAACTACTTGAATATCATACGCTTTAGAAACTTGGGTGAGAGCTTCTTTTGCTTGGTAAATACCAAAATTAGCCATCAGGTAACCTCCATCTTTGGTGCCGTCGGAGAAGCCTACCATGATGGTTTGTATGTCGTTGCGTTTTTTCAGGTGCTTGCGATATTGCTCATTCTCGTACAAGGTTTTCATTACCCCGGCAGCGTTATGTAGGTCTTCTACCGACTCAAAAAGGGGAACGATATCTATGCTTAGCTCCTCGGCCTGCCATCCGCTCAGTAGAAACAAAGCATACGCTTGGATCACATCCAAGGCACTGGTGCTGTGGCTGATGATATATCGGTGACAGCCTTCTTCCCCGTTACGCTGCTGGATGGTTTTGATAGCGGCAACAGTTTCCAGGGTATCCCGGAAAAGCTCATCTTCAAATTGTGAAGGGTCAAAGGTTTCTTTAATCTGCAAGAGGTCATCAATTTTCTCCTTCTCCGGCAGTTCAGCAAAGTTATCCGGTAACAAAGAGGATTTTTTGATGATCTCAGTTATAAGCGCGGAGTGCACCGAACTGTCTTGCCGAATATCCAGCGAGGCAAAGAAAAGGCCGAATAACTCTACCTTTCTCAATAGGTTTTCCACCATTTCCTGAAACAGTCCATTGTGCTGCTCAATCAACGTATTCCTAATCTGCTTCAATGTCCGTATGATTTCTTCTTTTGTCAGTTCAGTATGATGCGTAGGATCAGAAAGGTTCTGATGAATTTTTTCTTCCAGTGAAGCCAGTGTGCCAGCGATTCCTTTGAAGGTGAGTCTGCGCCTCAGCTGGTGTACGTCTGTGTGGTAAGCACTCAGAATACCCAGGCGAAGTTCGTCCGCCACTTTGAGGGTGGTGTCTACTAGGACGAAAGGGTTACCATCCCTGTCGCCACCCGGCCAGAAGCCAAGACGTATCAGCGAATTCTCTTCGTTAACTTCCTTTTGAAACTGATTTTTTAGGTTTGATAAAATCAGTCCGGCGGCCGGATAGAACCTGTTTTGCAAAAACCAGATCAGGTTAATGGCCTCATCATAAGGTGTAGGTTTTTCTTTCTTAAAAAAAGGGGTTTTGCCCAACTGCTGGAGCAGGCTGTTGACCTCCGCCGTATTGTCATTGACAATGGCATCGGACAAATCACTGATGATCCCTAACACCTCGCTGGGATAAAACTGGGTAGGATGGGCAGTCAATACCAGCCTTACCGAAAAGTCTTTGAGTTTCTCCGCCAGCTGCGCCCGTTTGTTAGAATGCAATACTTCGGACTGCAGGTGCTTCAGCGTACCAGTTCCGTTCATGTCATAGATTTCGCTGAAAGCAGCGTCCTCTACTGCATCGAAGAGCACCACCTGCCGCTCTGCGTATTGTACAAACCTGAAAAGCAGGTCAATACGCTCCTGCTCATGCTGATAAGAAGTATACTGCTGAAAAAAAGTGTCAATAATCTCTACCGGGCTTTGTTGTTTGTTAAACCCTTCCTCGCAATGCAGCAAAAAAGTAGATAAGAGCACCCCTGTTTTTTCAACCCGGTGGAAAGGAAGCGAGGTAAAAAGGCTATTGTACAATTGGAACTTCAAGCCCACCTGTCGGTTGTAGTTTTGTATTTTGCTGTTGGAAGAATTGTCCATATAAAAATTATTGTGTAGCGTGTTTTGGATATTCGCCTGGCATCACCGCATGCATGCGCCATTTGCTTTCTTGCTCACCAGTGTTTATGCAACAATAATAAGATTTATATCTCAAATGTGGCAGTAATTGGGCCTTAAGAATTTTTACTTGTCCATACGCTTTCCAAAAAATTTGTTTCCTCGTTCTTTAGCATGTTACAAAGTAAGATAACCCTCTAAAATCTTTGCATTATCGGTGTTATACAATTCGGGAAAGCAGCAAACAAAGTTGAGTGAACAAAATCAGCCGGACGGGACATTAACAAACATAAAAAAGCCTGGCTAGAATAACCAGGCTTGTTGTTTATTGCTTGAATGTGCAATTATTATTTTGATACGTTTTCCAGCTTCTCTTCTTTCATCCAGCTTTTTGCTTCTTCAGCTTCTTTAAAATAGTGTGTAACAAGTACTGTACCTGCTACAGCATTCATGATGTTCTCTACAGAGATGCTATTGAAAATATCTTCTGAAGGTACTATCGCCATTCTGTTGATACCTGCTTGCAAAGCCCGGGGAAACCAGTCGGTATTACTCCACTGCTCATCTACTGGGTCAATTGCTTCCATTTTACGTAAATCAGCCAGCCAATTTCCTGTTTTCTTTTGCTGGATAAGTTTCAAACCTTCGCTAAGGCCGTTGCGAAATTCATCACTGGTGGCAAAATCTTTCCACTCCATGATTACGCAGTCTGCCTCTGCATCATAACTGATCTTCAGATAACTCTCATCAAAATGTACCATGCTTCTTCTTAAATTTAGTTGTTAATTTGTTGTCTCAATGCTGTAATTAATTTTTCCTGCTCTTCCATTGTTTTTTGGTAAGAGTTTTCTTTTTCTTTCATTTTTTCCAGCACAGAGTTCATAGATTTTTTTTGTGTGGCTATTTTAGCTTCAGCCCGCTCTTTTTCTGACTTTCTCACCTTATCTATTTCTTGTTGTTTCATTTCCAGATTAAGCTTGATTTGTTCCATCTCTTTCTGTTTACGCGTCATCTCTTCCTGGGTAGCCTGGAGCTCTTCCATGTTTTGGCGCATCTCCTCTTCCTGGGCACGCATTTCCTCTGTCTGTTGCTGTGAGTCTGAGAGTAGTTCTTTAGTTTTCTGGTTGGTCTTAACGCTACGGACAGCCGAAGCAATGTTTTCGCCTATCGCTTGGATGAATCGGATTTCGTGTTCCTCCATTTTTTTGAAAGAGGCCAGTTCAATAACGCCTTCAATGTTTTCATTGGTGATCAGGGGCACAATGAGTAAGTTGCGCGGGGAAGCTTTACCCAGACCTGAGGTGATGTTGGCAAAATTCTCAGGAATCTCCGTCATATAAATGGGTTCTTTTTCCAGATATGCCTGACCTACTAGCCCTTCACCAATCTCCAGTCTCTTTTGAATATATTTTTTTCGCTCGTAGGCATAGCAAGCCTTAAGCTGAAGTATGTGGTCGCCACCTTCTTCTTCTACGATAAACAGCCCTCCTTGGTTTGCGCCTATATAATGCACGATATACGAAATCAAATGGTCGTAAAGCTGGGTAATGTCATCATACTGGCGAAGTATCTTAGTAGCTTCAGCCAGCCCTTCGGCTGCCCATTGCCTTTTTCTTTCCATCTCCTGGCTGCTCTTAAGTTGGTCAAGGTTTTTATGAAGCTCATGCTCAGATTGTAGCCTTTTTTGATGTATTTCTTCTGCTTCAGCCAATAATTTAACTGCTTTGTTTTCAGATAACTGGTTTTGATATACCAAGGCGAAAATAAAACCGAAGGAACATATAACGCCAGTAAAAGTGGCTACAATGCCTATAAATCCTTCTCGGGCGATGGTAGAATCTACCGGGGGCTCCCACCAGCCTTTGGTATAATGAAACGACATGATAATAAGCAAGGCAATACCTACCAAAGAGAATAGGTACCTCCTTTCCCGCATATCAAAAACTAAAAAAACAATAATAGAAAAGCTAAGCTCAACCATATACACGCCAACTATTGGCAATTCACTTACTGAAGAAAGTCCGGCATTGTAGGTAGCTGCTAATAGTAAAGGGATTAAGGATATGCTGGCCCGCCCAAAGGTGACCGCCCCCCAAGCATTCAGAACAATACAGCCCAAAGAGACTATAGCCCCTAACACAGGAACAAGCACTAAAGGAGGAAAGTATATTAAAGAAATTACCGTAAAAGGAGCGCCAACACCCAATGCAATAATGAGGGATATAATATTAGAAGTCCTTATTTTGTTTTGTAAGTGAGCGGGTTGGGCTTCTGTAATCCCTGCGCTGAATATTTTTGCTAGTGTCATAAGCACTTATGGGTGTAAATATATATCATCAAGTATGCCCAAAGTTAGTCTATAGACGAGAGATGAAATACTTGAAATATGTAATAACATTACGCACGAAAACATCTTATAGAAATGTCACCCAAGAAAGAAGGTGAACTGCTATGAATACATTTTTTGTCATTGTTGGCTTTGGTCTCCTGGCCTATTTAGGTTTTTGGGGATGGTACCGCAGTCGTCCTGTATACCGTGTTCCCACTAAGTTTCCGCCGAAGTGGCAGGAATTATTAGAAAAACACATACACTTTTACCAAAACCTGGAAGGAAAGGAAAAACGCAGGTTTGAAAAAAGCATCCGCAATTTTCTCAAACAGGTTCGTATTACGGGAATTCGCGTAGAAGTAACCGATCTTGATAGGCTGCTGATAGCCTGCAGCGCAGTAATCCCCCTTTTTGGTTTTCCAAGCTGGGAGTACAACTACCTGCATGAGGTATTGCTCTATCCCGCCTCTTTTGACCGGAAATTTTCTATGGAAGACCCTGAAGAAGTAATCACAGGGATGGTGGGCAACGGGCGAAACATGGAAGGCGTGATGATCCTCAGCAAATATAGCCTACATCAGAGTTTTGAAAATACTACTGACAAGCACAATGTGGGTATCCATGAGTTTGTGCATATACTGGATAAGCAGGATGGCAGTATTGATGGAGTTCCCGGTGAGCTGAATGATAAGCAGTATGCCAAGCCCTGGCTACAACTGATGCGAAGGGAAATGCAACGGATTCGCAAAGGCAAAAGTGATATTGATGAGTATGCAGCTACCAGCGAAGAAGAGTTTTTGGCGGTTAGCAGTGAATATTTCTTTGAGCGCCCCAAATTATTTCAAGAAAAACATCCTGAACTTTACAAAACCTTGCGCAAGGTATATCATCAGGATATGCGCAAACGATTGCGTAAGCCCTTCCGAAAAGCCCGGCGTATAGGGAGAAATGACCCTTGCCCCTGCGGATCAGGTGAAAAGTTCAAGCACTGCTGCATGAAAAATTAGAGCAAAACAATTTGATTCCTATAGGGTTATATTTCTTTTAGACAATTATGTTCAACCAATAATTTTTTAAGCTATGGACAATTTAAGATTTAAAGGAAGTTGGAATGAGATTAAAGGTAAGCTAAAGCAAGAATATGGCGACCTGACAGATGATGATCTTACTTATACTGAAGGTAAAGAAGATGAACTTCTGGGAAAGCTTCAGAAAAAAACAGGCAAAACTAAGGATGAGCTGAGAAAGCAAATCAATAATTATTAGCCTGAGAACTGAGTCTTGGTTTGAGACTGGATTTTTTAGAATGAATAATGATGGGTAACCATCTCTATTGGCTTTTTGAGGTAATTACTTTACTTAAGTTTTTACTTCAAGAAGCCAATTTTTTTGTGAAATATCCTTGTTTATGCCGTTCGTGCCGAAGTTATTGCTTTACCACTTGCACCCCTGCTATTTGAGAAAACTGATCTTTAGCATATTCCCACTGGCTCCTGGGTATTGCCAATCTGTAAAAGCATTTTTCTGTAAAATCTTGTGCCCTAATTTCCATTTGCAAAAGCTCCAAAAGTCGCATCACCTCATTAGTAGCTTGGTACTCAAAGCGAATAGCTAACATTTTATAGATTACTTTTTCTACAATGTTATTTTGTGCAATCGCATCCGCAGCGGCAGTTTTATAAGCATGAATGAGTCCGGGCACGCCTAGTTTTGTTCCTCCAAAGTAACGAACTACGACTACTAATGCATCGTACAAATTTTGCGAACGAAGCTGGCCTAAAATTGGGTCACCTGCCGAGTGTGTTGGTTCTCCATCGTCATTTGCCCGATATGTTTCTTCTCTCCCCTCTTCGGGTTTAAGTATAAAGGCATAACAATGATGATGGGCATCATAATATTGCTTTTTGAGTATTTCCAATTTCTCCTTGACCTCTTCTTCAAAACTAACGGGGCTGGCAAAAGCCAGGAATTTACTACCTTTCTCCTTATACAATCCTTCGGAAGTATTTTTTAAAGAATAATATGTATCCGAATTTTTCAATGAAATTATGTCAATGTTTTGAATGCCGCGCCCAGCTGGTCAATCAAATCTGAAGCCAGCATCGCTTCCTGACTTAGTTGCTCCGCCGCCAGGTCTCCCGCCAATCCATGCAAATATACCCCTAATAAGGCGGCATCCAGGGCATCGTAATGTTGAGAGAGGAGGCTCGTAATAATCCCGGTAAGTGCGTCCCCGGTACCGCCCGTCGCCATCCCAGGGTTGCCAGTGCTATTGAAACATATTTTCCCATTGGGTGTCGCTACTGCCGTATTGCCTCCTTTGAGTACGACAAATACCTTATATCGCTCAGAGAATTCTTTGAGAAGCTGTAAGCGATGAAAATCATTTTCTGCTTTTTGTGTAAGCCTTTCAAATTCTTTGGGATGTGGTGTGAGGATTGCATTTTCAGGCAGGAGCTCAAGTAAATCACGATGTTTTCCACAAATATTCAGCGCGTCCGCGTCCAGTACCACGGGCATATTTCTTGACTTTGCGTTTTCCAGTAAATTTTTTAGTGCTTGCACCGTTTCTTCGGCGGTTCCTATGCCGGGGCCTACTCCGAGCACATCATATTGGTCAAGCGCAGTAGCCCCTTCCTGTAACAGTTCTGTAAAAATATGCTGATGCGGATCAACGGTGGTCATGGCTTCGGGATTGGCAATTTGCATGATCTGATAACCACATTCCGGGACATGGACTGTTAGCAAACCTACACCTCCATGTAGGCAGGCACGTGCACAAAGCACCGCCGCCCCCATTTTACCATAGCTTCCGCAGACTAAAATAGTTTTCCCATAATTCCCCTTGTGTGAATGAGAAACACGTTTTTTGAGAAGGGATTTTGCCAACAGGCTATCTGTGTAATAATAATCAACCGCTGTTTCATCTATAAACGCACGATCCAGGCCGATATCTAAGCGCTCCCATTGCCCGGCAAAAGCTGCACTGGAGGGAAGTAAAAACGCTAGCTTTGGCATCTGAAAAGTAAAAGTGTAATCCGCTTTAACAATGGGGCAATCCTCTTCCTCCAAAGGCTTATCGGCAAAAAGCCCGGACGGAATATCCACCGAAACTACTGCCGCCCCCGACGCATTAATCGCATGGATTACCTCAGCAAAAATGCCTTCCACTGGGCGCGAAAGGCCGGAGCCAAAGAGCGCATCAATGATAATGGCCTCTCCGGGTATTTCAGGAATATCTTCTCCCGACTCAATGTTTTTGCTGGTAATATCTTCATCCAACCTATCCAGATTGATTTTGAAATCTTTAGAAGTCTTTGTTGCCGCGTGTACGGTAAATACCTGGATTTTGCACCGGTGCTGCCGTAGCAGGCGGGCAAAAGCCAAGCCATCTCCTCCATTATTTCCTGGGCCACTGAATACATATACCGGATTAACCGTAGGGCCAAAAACCTCCAGAAACTGATGGGTGAAAACCGTGGCTGCCCGTTCCATCAGGTCAACAGAACTGATGGGTTCGTTCTTTATCGTAGCGGCATCCGCTTCACGGGTTTGTTGGGCAGTAAGTATTTTCATAAAAATTAGGCGTTTAGGTTTTTTGATTATTCTAATCAAGTAGATTTACATTTGTTTTACAAATTGAGTACAAAGTAGATAAGATATGTCAAAAGAAGTGATCAATACCCAGGAAGCGCCAGCACCAATAGGCCCATACAGCCAGGCTATCAAAGCTGGCAATACACTCTATGTTTCCGGACAGGTAGCCATAGACGCCGCCAGCGGTGAGCTGATCAATGATAATATTACCGAAGAAACACATCAGGTGATGAAAAATCTGGAAGCCATCTTACGGGCAGCCGCTAGTGATTTCAGCCAGGTGGTCAAATGCTCTATTTTTATCAAAAATATGGACGACTTTGCTACCATTAACGAAGCTTACGGACAATACTTTAAGCAACAGCCGCCTGCCCGGGAAACCGTAGAGGTGAGCCGTCTGCCCAAAAATGTGAATGTAGAGATCTCCTGCATAGCTGCCCTGGACTGATGAACAGCCGTAATGTTAGCCCTCCTCCCTTTCAGTAGAGAAACCATCGTTTCTTCCTATGATGCTAAGCAGCTTTCCCAACGTCTGGGGAAGGTGACAAAGCCCTCTAAAGCAGATGCCTGGGCACCGGAAGGGGGTGAAGCAGAAAAGTCATTTAACGGATGGGTAAAAAAAGGGCGGTTCAAGCTTTCTCGGAAAGTCAACCGGGCCAATAATTTTTTGCCCCTGATAAGTGGGAAAATTGAAAGCAGTTCTATGGGGAGTATCGTTTTCATCGAGTATAAGCTCTTCGTCTGGACATTATCTTTCCTAGTATTTTGGTTGACACTTACCGGACTTTTCGCGCTGTACTTTTTTGTATATGAGCGCATTTACCTCAATGCCATCTTTTCTATCCTGTTGGGTGTGGCTAATTATGTAATTGCCGTGCTCAATTTTCATAAACAGGTGAAGATCAGCAGCCGTATGCTTCACGAGGTGCTCCAATAAGATGGAAAATACTCAACATTAGCTAGTTTTGCCTCTAAGCTAAGTCATATGTCTGTTTACACAACTATCACTTCGCCCTGGAGTTAATTCATATATCAATAGATCAAACGTTAGTAATGGAACAGAAAGTCAGAGTGAGATTTGCCCCCAGCCCTACGGGGCCACAACACATTGGAGGAATTCGTACCGCCTTATATAATTACCTGTTTGCCCACCAACATCAGGGTACTTTCATCCTCCGCATAGAGGATACCGACCAGACACGCTATGTGCCCGGCTCCGAAGAGTACCTCAAAAAAGCCCTGAAATGGTGCGGAATCCAACCTGATGAGGGCGTAGACGAAGGTGGGCCGTATGCGCCCTATCGGCAATCGGAAAGAAAAGGAATGTACAAACAATACGCGCAGCAGCTTATTGATACCGGGCATGCCTACTACGCCTTTGATACCGAAGAAGAACTCAACGAAATGCGGGAGCGGCTTAAAGAAGCTCGGGTAGCACAGCCTCAGTACAATGCCATCACGCGCATGACCATGAAAAACTCGCTGACACTCTCAGAAACGGTGGTTAACGCCAAGATGGAAGCGGGAGAACCCTATGTCATTCGCCTGAAAGTGCCCCGCAAAGAAGAAGTGCGCCTCAACGATATGATACGCGGATGGATCATGGTACTCTCTTCTACCCTTGATGAT
>JBBSOG010000177.1:0-11126 GCA_038259985.1 Cytophagales bacterium | reverse complement strand
TGTTTCTCCAGGGGAACACCCAGAGAGGCCTTTGCTTAACTTTATTTCGGTATGTGGGGACTTAGACCGCGGTTGGGCAACGAAAGTCTATTCATAATTTGGTAGTAAATCCATTAACTTATCTTTTATCTGATACTCAATATTATGAGCTTTTTTCTCTGCTCAGTATTTTTACAATTCGACTATAAAAGACCTCCGATAAATTCCAGTTGTATCCATCAAAATCAGTTGTATTCATAAATTGAATGACAATAGTATTTATGTCTTTGTGGTATTTGGCAATACTCTGATAGCCAGGGACCAGACCTGTATGTTCGTAAACGTAAATAGAAGAATAGATTTCCTGTTCCCCTTCATCAAACAATGAGCCGTCGTTTAATGCCCGCAAGAATATGCCCACATCCTCTGCTGTCGCTAACATTCCATTATCCTCCGTCTTTAAATCGTCCTCATACCCAACGTAATAACCACTCATCACATCGTCTATATCCACTTCGCTAACCGAACCGAAAGTTTTGTTCAGTCCGAGTGGTATCAAAATTTCCTCCTTGATATATTGGTGATGGCTATAACCCACCACTTTATCGATGATTTCGCGAAGCAACAAATAATTGGTGTTTGAATAACCATAATCTTGATCTGGTTCAAAGTCAGCCGGCAAATCAAGTGCGAATTCAAGCGCTGCTTTACTGCTATCTGGTGGATTTTCCCAAAAATCAGGATTGTCGGTATAATTGGGAATACCACTCCGATGCTGCACCATCATTCTCAAAGTGATTTTTTCTGCATTTTCAATCCTTCCCACAAGTTCCGGAAAGTAATCTGCGAGCGTTTCATCCAATGACAAACGCTTGTCATGCACTAACTTTGTAATAGCCACTGCGACATATAACTTGCTAATACTGGCAATCTTGAACAATGATTGTGGATCGGCTGGTATCTTGTTCTCCCTATTTTTAAGACCAGAAGTATAGTATGCCGGTGGCTTTCCTGCCTCATCAACGTAAACAATCATACCGTCAAATCCATATCCAATGGCATCATTAACTTGCTCCTGAACGCTATCAGGTAGCGGCATTATCCAAGCTTTTACAATGATCCATGGTACGAACCACAAAGAGGATATACTTGCCAGAATAAATACTATTCTGAGTATTCGTTTTGTTTGTTTCTTAGTCATACTATTTCAGGACGGGGCACTTTTCTTAAATTGGCTATAACGGCCTGTGCGAGTAACCGGCCCGACTTTGTTTGCTATTGTTTTTCGAATTGCAATTTCCATACTTGGTGCAAAAAGCTTCCGAGTGCTCTTCAAATAGGGCTGGTTACTGCACTTTGTTGTGTGCCGTCTTTCTTATTTTTACATACGCTATACGTCTCTTTATTGAGGCAGCAATCATTAAGACTAATGCTAGACATGCAGTTAAATGAATCCCAGTAAATTCCTGACCGTAGATAGTCCTTATCAGTAAAGAGCTAAGTGATAATATAGAAATAATCAAGATGAAATTGGTCATTGATAGATTCCTCTTAGCTTGTTCTTGATAAATCTTATTCCTTTTCGCAGTAAAGGCAATCTTAGGAATTCTTGCAATTAATTTTTCAAAATTCTCGAATTCAAAATCACTGAACGATATCTTATTTTCCGGAGATTCTATTAGCTCCACTGTTTTAAAAAGAGAGCTTTTTAAATCCCAGTTTTCCCATCTTACTGTTTTAATATTCTCAAGTTTAATTTTTCTACTTTTCAGTAAGAATGGCTTGATAGATACAATTTTGTAGTTAGTGACGATAAGCAGTTGAAATTTTATAAAGAAGAATATCAAGGTAGCTAATGTGATAATTATGACGCCCATCAATACAAGCTTTAAGATTAGTATTGTATCCTTAGCAAACACCCTTTCCGAAATCACTTCAAAGCTTAAGGTTCCTCCACTACCTATCATCAATAAAAACCACAGGGTAGTAAAGATATTTGGCAAGCCTATTTTCATCTTTTTATGGCATACAACATCTGTATAGCCGCAATCGCTTATCCGATTGCGGGGGCCTCCCCGCGCCTATATTTACTATAGATTCCAAGATAAGGTCTTTTTTTTACTTTTTACAGGATTTTACATGAAAGTATTACGTTTTCCCCTTATCCGTTTTTAAACGTTTACAAACATTTAAAAACGATAGGCATTTTCCCCGGCCTCCCTGCTTTTAGCATTACTCGTTAAGGACGTTGGGTAAATATGAGGTTTTGACACTTTAGGCATATGGGCATATCAAAGTTAATTTTTACTTCAAATACCTTACCCCTTCCTTCCTATCCTGAGTCACCCAAGTAGGGCAGCGATATCTTATTTAGCGCTCATGATCGGTCATTTACTTACATTTCCCAAATATGTTTAGCTCTTTGTTCAGCGCTTCAAAATGGCATTTTGGTAGCCAGAACTGATAATGTAGCTGAGCAAAGACAGTTCAAACCTCTTTTACCTCACTGTGCAGTACTGCACAGTGAGGTAAAAGAGGTTTGAACTTACATTGCAGCAGGAAAAAGTCAATTCTGAGCCCTTTTGGTGAAGTATTTTGCCATGCACTATGGGCTAAAACTGTCTTTAACCCACCATGATGTTATAACAATGTAAGTTCTGAGTCGCAGAACTGACTGTGCACGCCTGCACAGTCAATTCTGACCCCTTTACACTCACATTGCACAGCCGCTCTTTTTATTCTGCATTTCTTGCAGTTCGTCCTGCATCTTACACAGGGAATAAGGGCGCACCATTGCTTTTGATTGCCTTGCCTAACCAGCAAATTTGTCTTTATGAAGTCGCCACTCATTCAACTCACTCAGCGTTACTACCGATGGCTCTTTACCTAGCGCGGAACCTAGTTCCGTGCTTGCACAAAGCGTTCATGAAGTCACGGAACTAAGTTCCGCGACAGTAGAGTGCCTTTTTTTTTAGCTTTAAGGACCAAGCGGACGTCATCTCTTTTTGTGCATTTTGAAAAATGTTACCCCTCGCAGAGAACGCTGAGGTTAAAAGTACTAACTTCCTCAGAGTTCGGTAACTCTGTGGGGGAATAGAGAGAATGCTGGGGGGGGGGATAACTGGAACAGACGCTGCGGAGTTGGTATGGCGATACAATCGCCAATGCTCATACGTACTCGCTGCAAGCGAGGACAATTATACTGAGTTTGGTTGAGCCAGAATATCTTATTTATATTAAAACACATCACCCGCTCAATGCCCTTGACATAAAAAAAGCAACTTACTGATGAAGTTGCTTTTATGCAGAGGGAAAAAAGTTAAAAAAATCCCATTCGTTGAGTCAAAAAAATGTTCCTCTGCTGCTTCAAAGATAAACTTTGAATGTTAAGTCATTGTGACCTCAAGGTTATCAGTAGGTTAGCTTTTCTGCAAACGGAAGTTGCGTAGGTTATAAGTAAAGGTGAGCATCCCAAAGCGTTGTAACACTTCGGTTTGCGTATCTTCTATGTAGGTTTCGCTCACTGTTCGGTTGATGCTGGTGTTTTGGTTGAGCAGATCAAACACGGTGAGTTTCAATTCACCCAACTGGTTTTTGAATATCTTCTTGCCCACACTCAGGTTCATCAGCACATAGTTCTGGTTGAAGTCTTCGGATAAGCCTACATAAAACTGATGGTTGATATCTGTCTCTACAAACAAGCCTTTTTGGGTACGGGCATGCAACTTGAGCCCACTTTGCTGGTTAAAGTAATTGTTATTCAAATCCGCCCTCAGACTGTTGTTCACCACATTGTAGTTGGAGCGGGAAGAAAGGGTAAAGTCTATTTGTTGGCTGATATTACTACTGAGCACCAGGCCAAGACCGAAGCCCAGGTTATTGGCGTAGTTCAGTTGCTCATTGACCAGTCCCGGACTGCGGCTGTAGTTGACCGAGCTGTTGAAGTTAAGGTTGCTTTTGAGGGCACTCAAAGGGATACCGTAGCTGATGAAAGAACGTAGGCTCCAGCTATTGTCAAAATTAACCGGCCGGGTGAGTTGCGCCCCTTGCTGGAGCATCAGGTTTCCGTCCAGCAAAGTATCTTGCAAAGCCGTAAAAGTACTTTGACCTACATACTGTTGGGTATAGCTTCCGCCCAGCAATGCAAAGAAAGTCGTCGCTTTGTCCACATTGGTAGAGGCAAATCTACCAAACAGATTATGCTGATAGGCTTGTTGTAATCCCGGGTTTCCCTGGCGCAGCATCAGCGGATTGCTGTTATCAACTACATTTTGCAGGTCAGATACATTGGGGGCATCGGTATTGGTGCGGTAGAATACCCGGAGGTTCTTCCCCCCTTCCATCCGGTAATGCAGCATGGCAAATGGAAGTACTGACTTAAAGTTTCTGTCAATCTGATCTTCGGCAGGGAAGAACTGTTCATTGCTTAGGTTGGCAATCTGATAATTGACCCTACCCATCAGCGAGAGCTTGCCCTGATTGTAGCGCAGACCAGTTCCGGCAGCCTGGGTAAGGTATTGCGATTCAAATTGATTGGATAAGGTAGAATCAATCATGGAATAGGCATCACTACTTTCCTCATAATTGTAAGTGAGTTTATCGGATTTTCCGGCCTTGAGCGACACATCGTAGTTCAGCATCAGGCTTAGTTTCTCTCCCAATGGCTCGGTATAGTTCACGTTAGCGGAGTAGGTATTATCGTACTTATCCAGGGTGCTCTGCTGGTCAAGCGAATCAACAGTCATTATTCCCCGGGAGTTAAAAATATTAGCGGCAAGCAACGCATTCTCCCCATCCTGCTGATTGATCTGATTACTCAGTCTCAGGGAAATAGTCCTGCCCTTCTTCTCAAAGCGGTGCCGGTACAACAGGCTATTGGAAAGGTTAAGCCCCCTCAGATCCGCACGATAATCGTTGAGTGTAGCATTGAGTGGCTGGCCATTTTCCAGGTAAGTCTGTCCGTCGGTCAGTTCATTACCAATATTATGCTGCCAGCTTAGGCTAGGCTGGTAGATGATGGAGTTTTTGTCGTCTATGGTATATTCCATCCGCAGGTTGAAGCGATGGTTATAGTTGTTGCTCTCTGACAGACTTCGTTCATCATAATACTGACTGGAGTCGGCACCCAAAAAAGTCTCCCGGCTAAGGGATTGGTCAGCACTATTGCTGCTGTTGTTAAAGAAATAGCTTCCACTCACCACTATCTGCTCTCCCCAGTTGTCGCTATAGTTGAAGCCCAGGGCATTGGTTTGGCTGATGCCGCTTTGCTGGCCTACCAAAAAGTCACTGGCATCGCCACCAGAGCCACCACCACCTGACCCTCTGCCGCCCCCTCCTCTTCCGCCAGGTCCCCCACCACCACCACCCCTTCTTCTGCCTTGTCCGGTGCTACCTACCACACCCAGCAGGTCGTCGGTAGCAAAGTTCTGTATGTTAATGTTGTTGGATTGGCCGATGATGGAGAAACGCTGACCTCCATTAAACACATTGACGTTACCACCCAGCGCATAGCGGTTATCCAGGCCATACCCGGCGTATACCTTGCCAAATTGACCGTTACTTTTATCAGCTAGGGTGATGATGTTGATTGTCTTGGCACTTTGTCCGTCGTCAAAACCGGTAAATTGTGCCTGATCGCTCTGCTTATCAAATACCTGTATCTTGTCAATGACTTCGGCAGGCAGGTTTTTCAATGCCGCCGTAGGATCATTGCCAAAAAAGGGTTTACCATCTACCAACACTTCTTTCACATCTTCACCCTGGGCTTGTACCTTGCCGTTATCAATGACGATGCCGGGCATTTTTCTGATGAGGTCTTCTGCACTGGCATCGGGCTGGGCCTTGTAGGCCTGGGAGTTGAACTCCGTGGTGTCTCCTTTCTGTACTGCCCTTGGCATTTTGTCCCTCACCTCTACTTCTTTAAGCAATTCTTCACTGGTTTTCAGCTTGATCTGTCCCAAAGAGGTGTCTTCTTCCAGCATAATTTCCTTAGTATATTGCTCGTAGCCTACAAAACGGATGGCCAGCAGGTAGTTTCCTTTTTCCAAGGTAGAAAATTGAAATGCACCCCTTTCATTAGTTGTCGTGAGCTGGGCAGCAGAATCGGGTAGGTGAAAGAGTTGGATGTTAGCACCCGGTAGGGCTATTTGCTCATCATTGTCAAACACCAACCCACTCAGGGTAAGTTGTTGCGCCTGAGCAGAAGCAATGCTAAGGAACACAAACGATAATAAAAGGATAAAACGATAGTGCATAAGTATCTTAAAGTTTGGACTTAGATACCTATATTAGGTAATGGTTTAAGTAGCTAATCATAAAAGGTTACTCTGGTTTTTTTAAGAAACTTATAAAACAAAACTTTGCCCTATCCTTTGTGTCATTTCGGAGCGTAGCGAGAAATCTTTGCCAAGCAGTTATTCCACAGGGGGTGTCACACAAGCACCAAAAAACTGACTTTTGGAGGGCAACCACGGAGTGGCAATTCCATTGGGGTAAAGATCCCTGACGGGATGACTGAACGGCTTATTTTTCTTTCATCCCTACTGTCTTCTGTAATAGATCAGAATAATATCTATAATAAATTACAAAACTAAAGTTAAAACTCTGGGTGGGTTTACAACGCGTTTCAAGCCAGGTATCTCCATAGTGTCCTCTGCCGAGTGACACTGATTGGGTGTTTATGTGAGAGGATGCGTGAGACTAAGTGAGCTTGATGAGAAAGCTTATTCCCTTGGAATCAATCCTGAAGGGAATACTACGACGCTTTCATTGCCGTCTTTGCCTACTGCAGCTACGCCGAAATAGAAATTGTCTATCACAATGTTTTCCAGCATATATTCATCTACTTTTCCTACGAAGCGACTGTACTGCCACTGGGGGGCTGTGGTTTCGCGCCAATAAATTTTATAGCCTGCCAGTTCGGGGCTATCACTCATCTGCCAGGCCAATGTGGTAGAAGGTTGAACTACGCCGCCGATCCTAACACTATCAGGAGCGGGCGGTGCCCAGCCTAGTCCGGCCAGCGATATCGCGTTGACTGCGGTCAGCTTTTTGGCGTATTCAAAGTTAACTCTCTTAATTACATCGCCGTATTCCACACCGTTCTCAACCCGGATGTCCTGATGCTGGCGGGTGTAATCTTCATGGGCTTCCATGATGCGTACCCCGGCAAAGCCCAGATCATTGAAAGGACGGTGATGCCCTCCCCTGCCAAACCTGTCCAGCCGATAAATCATCATGGGGTTCATCATCGGCATATAGGTCTCTGTTTGATGATGGATATAGCGTGCCAGTTGGCGAGAGATGCCGTCCACTTCTCCTCCGGTAAAACGGCGGAACTGCCTTTCCTCTTCCGTTTCGGTAGGGGGTACCGGTTCGGAGAAAATGCGGAAGCTACGGTTGTCAATGATGCCGTCCAGGCCCTGAATGTTACCGATCATGTCATTGTTCAGCACACCAATGATCTGCCAGTTCTCCCGTTTTGTGTATTCAGCCAGCCCTTTTCCGCCAAAAAGCCCCTGTTCTTCGCCGGATAAACCTACGTACACGATGCTATTCGTGAACTTGTATTTTGATAGCACCCTGGCGGCTTCTATGGTTCCGGCCATGCCGGAGGCATTATCATTGGCACCGGGCGCATCTGTCTCATAATCAACTGCATCAGATGCCCGGGAGTCAATATCACCCGACATGAGGATGTAGCGGTTGGGATTGACCGTGCCCCGCTGTATCGCGACCACGTTGACCACCCAGGCATCTTTGGGTATACGGGAGGCACTGCCCTCTTTTACAAAATCTTGCTGGTAAAAGACTTCCAGGCAGCCTTCACATTCACTGGAAATCTGATCAAATTCCTCTTTGATCCAACGACGTGCCGCCCCGATACCCCGGGTGTCGGACACAGTATCAGAAAATGTATTGCGTGTACCAAAGTCGGCCAGTCGGCGGATATCACTTTCTATGCGTTCGGCCGAAACGCTTTCAATAATGTCGTAAATCCGCAAATCTACCGCAGGAGGTGCAGATTGTATATCCTGCGCAGAAATGAGGTAAGGTAAAAACAGGCAAACTATGTATAACAGAAAAATTTTGTACATGGGGAACTTGGTTAGGAGATTTTGTGGGTAGACTACTCACGAATATATGACTGTTTGTTAATAGCTTATCAATATTTTTTGTTCAAAAAACTTCTTCTTAATTTAAAGCTTTATCTTGTACTATCAATTTTTTTTCCAATGGGAGTTTTAGCCAGTTTTTCAATGGAATCCGCATTCATGCCTCATGGGCACTGCTATTATTGGGAGCCTTTCATTCTCTGGACACACGCCATTTCTGATAGCATTATTGCCCTTGCCTATTTTGTTATTCCCCTGACCCTCGTCAAGATTGTCAAGAGAAGAAAAGATTTTCAGTATGTGTGGGTAGTTACGCTATTTGCCGTCTTTATTCTAGGATGCGGGGCTACCCATGTGATGGATGTCATCAATATCTGGACGCCCTTTTACTGGACAGATTCTGTGATCCGCATGATCACTGCGTTGGCATCGGTAGGTACCGCGCTAATGCTTATTTTCATTACGCCAAAACTTATCCTGATTCCCAGCGCGGAGCAATGGAAGCAAATCAATGAAGAACTCACTGTGTTGAACGAACACCTGGAACAGAAAGTCAGTGAGCGGACCCTGGCACTGAATGAAAGTTCCGCTACTTTTAAGTTTTTGACTGATGCCATTCCTCAGATAGTCTGGTCTTCTAAAGCTAACGGGAAAATAGATTACTACAACAAAAACTGGTACAACTATACTGGCCTCGGTACACAGGAAAATGATACGCAAGCTTGGGAAAAGGTCATCCATCCCCAGGATTTACTAAACATCAATGAGACTTGGGTGCATTCCCTGGAAACAGGGGAAACGTTTGAGATGGAATACAGGATAAAAAATGCGCAGGACGGGGCTTATCGCTGGCATCTAGGCCGAAGTGTCGCCATGAAAGATGAACAGGGCAAAGTCACCAAATGGTTTGGTACCGCCACCGATATCCACGATCAGAAAAAAAAGAGGGAAGAACTAAAGCGGGTCAATGAGGAACTGGATAACTTTGTCTACACTGCCTCCCATGACCTCAAGGCACCGATCACTAACCTGGAGGGCTTGATGACCCTGATACAGGAGCGCACACCGGAGACGGCCACCGAGCAGCTTCAGCCCCTGCATTTCATGATGGATAAGCAAGTGGACAAGCTGAAGATGATCATTCATGACCTGGCGGATGTTGGCCGAATAGAAAAGGGCAAGGTAGAGGATTTTAGAGAGGTGGATATAGCTAAGCTGGTTAGCGATTTTATTACCAGTCATCAAAGCACAGCAGCTACTTTCAACGCCAGGATACTAACGGAACTCAACCCAGTTTCTGTGTTTTTCACACCTTTTCAACTGCGCACTTTGCTTTTTAATTTACTGGATAATGCCGTTAAATACAGTGACCCTACGCAAGTGACTGAAATTAGGGTCAGCAGCGGGTATCAGGGCGATTGCTGGGTCCTGGAAGTGAAAGACAATGGAGAGGGTATCCCGGAAGCCTATCACAGCAAAATCTTTGAGATGTTCAAGCGGTACAACCGCCATGCCAACGGCACGGGTATGGGCTTATATATCGTCAAACGGATTGTAGAGAAGTACCAGGGTAACGTAGAAGTTAGCAGCGAAGTGGGCCGAGGTTCCACTTTTACCATTAAACTCCCCGACCATTTGGTGAAAGTGCCTGTTGCGTAGATGTACAGGCTTTAGTTATGTCTGGGATTATTAGCACTTGGAATAATGAACGCAGTCTGCTCTATTTCTTTATTGGTTTCTTATTGAACACTTATAGTTTGATTGCTTTGATGAGTACGCCTTTTTCTTTATAGCATAGTAATTAAGTATGTTTTCAAGCCACGCATAATTTCTATGAGCTATTGCTGTCATTTCACTACTAAAGATAGAATTCAGTTTTACTCTTGCTGTTGCTTTTTTTCACAAAAAATAGTCCGCTCGTATGTAGAAGTTTCTGACCATAAAATTGTCAGAGAAACTGAACAATTGCCTTATCGTTGAACTTATAGTTACATGCATATTTTAGTAATTATTTCAATCTTATTAACTTCTTGTATGACCAATCCAAATACAAATCTTGATACTTCTGGTACTTATCAGAACGACGCAAAGGCCAGCACGAATATGACAATCATTTACAGTTTTACTGAACAAGGCAAAGGGAAATGGCGCGTACAGGACGATGTTGTTATGGGTGGTCGCTCCGACAGCCAGCTTAAAATGACTGACGAAAACCGAGCGCGTTTTTTTGGCCGAGTTTCTCTGGAAAATAACGGTGGTTTTTGCTCTATACACCAAACTGTAGAAAAGAACCCCTACTTAATTACCGATAAATCCTCAGCCTTTGTTCTACGCATAAAGGGGGATGGCAAAGCGTACAACTTCCGGGTTAGAACGCCCAAGGGGCGTCACTCTTACGGTTATACTTTTTCTACAAAGGGCGGCGATCATTGGGAAACCATCTCTATCCCTTTTCAAGCAATGGAAGCCACGTACCATGGTGAACCGGTGGACGTACCCAATTACGCAGGGGAGAATGTCGTAGAAATGCAATTGCTGATCGGTAATAAAAAAGAAGAGACCTTTGAGATACTGATAGAATCCATCGGGGTAGTCTGACCCAAATATCAATAGCGGACATCCCCAAGGGGATTTAAAAATTTGTTAGTAGATAGCAGTTTCAATTCATAATTATATTGTCCTGATCCACATCCAAACAATATAAGGCATCAAACCCCGGGATAGTACCGCTCCACGGTAAATCTGGGCTCATCTTTCCGGGGTAGCGCCTGGGAGAGTTAGACCATTGATTGTTTGAACGAGTATGCGATGTCTTCAAGCCAAGCATTAATTCTATTGTCCATAAATTAGGATTTTTGACTCATCAAGTTCTTTTTTAAAGAATGGGTTCTTAATAGCTCTCTCTTCAGTAAGGTCAACTTGGTGTTTCAGTAAGTTTTCCAGCTTTTCTTTGAGTTGAAAATACAAATCTGTGTATTTGAAAGGATCATTCTCATCAAAATCCACGACAAAATCAATATCAGCATCATTTCT
>JBBSOG010000176.1:0-11183 GCA_038259985.1 Cytophagales bacterium | reverse complement strand
TTGACACTGATGAGCCAATTGATTATCATAGCAGTCGCAGATGTGATAGTACAGGGCAATTAGTTGTAGAGTTTCCATACTCAACTAAGGCATTGGCTAGCACATCTGTTTCTTCTAGTTTCCTACCCTTGATTCGCATACTTTCTGTTCTATTACGCGTGCAAAACACCTTCCATCTGTACCGCTTCTATAAAGGAAAAATAATCGTCATTCATGCTTTCGGGCATAAAGACAAACTTCTTATCGTACATCACTCCGTCCATATAATAGCTTACCCAAAACTGGTTAACCAGCTTAAATAATTCCGGCATGATGGCTTCCACTTTAAAAGAAGTTAACGGGTCAATTTTTTCCGTAAAATGACGTAACGTAGAGGTTTTTGTTTCGCTGCCCTTGCTATATCCATAGGAGTTGATCAACACATTTTCTAATGCTATTTTGTTGTCGTTGATCAGGTACACAAAATATTCGTATGCTTTTGTTTCCTGATTTTTTTGGCGGGTGATCGCCATCACTACACCTTCTACCTTCGGAAAGTCTATATCTTTCTTCATAGTTCTAACTCGTCTAACTTGTCGCTGAACATTTGTACGACTTGCCAGTCTTCAGTTCCATTTCAAATAATGCCGCTAAATAATGCTTCAGCTTTTCTTCTACCTCAGTCATTTGCTGTCTTGCGCCTAATTCTTTTTCCAGCGAGGTAACCGCTTTATCCTGAATTCCACAGGGCACGATATACTCAAAATAATGCAAGTCGGTATTGACATTAAATGCCAGTCCGTGCATGGTTACCCAACGGCTAGATTTTACGCCCAATGCACAGATTTTACGGGGGTTTCGCTGTTCCACATGATCCAGCCAAACGCCGGTAAGCCCGTCAATGCGTCCGGCTTCCAGACCATATTCTGCTAAGGTCAGGATGACTGCTTCTTCCAGAAAGCGCAGATAACGGTGGATGTCGGTAAAAAAATTATCCAGGTCCAAAATAGGATAGGCGACAATCTGACCCGGACCGTGGTAAGTAATATCACCGCCCCGGTTGATTTTGTAAAACTTTGCCTGTTTTTCAGCTAGACTTTTTTCGTCAAGTAACAAATGCTCCAGATGTCCACTTTTGCCCAACGTATACACGTGTGGGTGCTGACAAAAAAGCAAATAATTAGGCGTGAGCTGCTGCTCAGCTTCCGGGAGCTTGCGGTTTTCTATTTTAAGCTGAATGGTATCAGCAAAAAGTCTTTCCTGATAATCCCAGGCTTGCTGGTAATCTATCAGTCCTAATTGTTGAAATATTACCTCTTTATTCTGAGTCGGGTTCATTTTGCTTAAGCGGTACATACGACTCCAGCATCTTGAAGCTCGAACTGGTCGTCAGTTGTAGTTGCCGAATACTGGCAGGAATCAGGTAAGAATCCCCTTTTTTCATAGGGTAACTTTTACTTTCAGCAATAATTTCTGCCTCGCCTTCCATGCATACGTATATTACAAAAGAATCCAGCCCCTGATAGTTCCTTTCCATCGTCTGATCGGCTTCTATGCGGTAAGTCTCAAAATAAGGGCAGGAAACCAACTTGACCGGCTCATTCAGTTTAGGTGTATAATTGGTTTTGTAGGAATTATAATGCTGATAATCTATTGCATCCAACGCTTCTTCTACATGGAGTTCCCGCTGATTGCCCTGATCATCGGTACGGTCAAAGTCATAGATGCGGTAGGTGATATCCGAAGTCTGCTGAATCTCTGCTAGTAGTAAGCCTTTTCCAATCGTATGCACCCTTCCGGCAGGGAGAAAGAATACATCATCGGCTTTTGCTGGCTCCTGGTTCAGGATGTCGGTGAGTTTGCCGGAATTAAAAGCTTCCAGGTATTTCTCTTGACTCATGGGCTGGTTAAAGCCACTGATGAGTTTGGAACCTTCATCCGCCTGGAAGATATACCACATTTCGGTCTTACCAAAAGAGTTATGTCGCTTCTTAGCTAAAGCATCATCGGGATGTACCTGTATGGAAAGGTCGTCATTGGCATCAATGAACTTGACCAACAAGGGAAATTCATCCTGAAATTTAGCATACACGCTCTTGCCCACCAGTTCTCCCTGATACTGCTGAATGAGTTCTTTCAGGTTTTTGCCCGCCAGAGCGCCTTCCGCTACTTCCGAGATATTTCCTTCCACGCCGGAAATCTCCCAGGTCTCTCCACAGTTGGGCAGCGGGCTAAAGTCTTTGTTGAGAATTGTCTTGATCTTCTCCCCGCCCCAAATCTTATCTTTAAAAATAGTGCGGAATTTCAGGGGATATAGTGTTGTCATGATTGTTCAATTAGAAAATAGATTCAGTCTTTATATAATTCTTATACACTTTTGACTTTCCTTATGGATTTTGAGCTTCTTTTCTCTAAAGTATTTTTCCTTCAAGATTCTAAACTTTTGTTCTGCTGCCCGTGGAATACTACTGGAAACAATCACACCTTCAAAATACTTGGGAGGTAATTTCAGTTTCTTGTTAATAAAATCAAAGGTACTTATGATTTGATTTACGGCATGATCTACATCTGATCCTTTTAGTTCTACCAGAAAGTGGTTTTCCGTTTCACAAATCTTAAATAGGTAATCACAGCGTTTAGTACGCTTGTCTCGAGTCAAGCAGTCATCAATATGCACTCGACAAACAGTCTTCTTACTTTTGTTTTGTAGGCGAAATTCTTTCCCTTTTTCTTTGGTAACAGTAGCATTATCAAAGCATTTCGCTTTCTTGTGAGCACTTAGCGCATGAATCAACGCATTACGACACATGGGCATATTTGAGTTCCAGCAACTGATCAAATGTTTTTCCTAAATCTTCAGACACATCATCAATATTGGAAGCACCAATAGTTTGATTTTCCTCATCTAGTGTAGAACGGCAGGTGCCGTTTTCAAAAAAGTAACAGGAGACCCGATCAAAATCTACCCATTTTTCTTCCGCTACAGTCTTTGCTACTTTTTCTCTGAGTTCAGGATGTTCCTTCGCAGCGTTACTTGCCTGAATCAGATTATCCAAAGAGGTAAGCACATAAGGACTATGAGTGGTGATGATAAGCTTATCCTTTGCTCTGTTGATACGTTCTATGATAAACTCTACCAATTCCTTTTGGACAGTTGGGTATAGATTCAACTCGGGTTCCTCGATAACAAAGCAATTCTTACGATTCTGTTCTCTTGATGTCATTGCCTCGACTACCAATACAAGGGGAATGACTGATTGAATTCCACTGGAAGCTTGTTCCAATTTTATTTTAGCACCATCCTTAAAATGAATAATGTTGGACTTATCAGAATACCGATATTCTGCATCCAAAAACGGAACAGAAAAATGATTGAGTTTTTTGCGGGCAGATTCAAACTGAGCGCCGAAATCTTTAATACACTTAGCAATCGCAATATCATTATTCATCAACCCAAAGAGGGACTCCGCAATCATGGATAGTAGGATTCTTTCAGCAGGGATATAAACAGTTTTGCCTAAATCAAAAAGGTTGAAAACAATCTCATTAAGCTCTTTTATATACGAAACAGTTTCTTCTAGAGAAGATACACTCCTATTAGTAAACTGATCTTTATTTTCCTTTATTTTCTCAAGAAGTGTCCGCATTCTTTTTGCTCTCTCATTATCTTCCTGAGCTTGAAACTCAATTTTTTCCAGATCGTATTGACCGACAAACAGTATTATAAGAGAATAAAGTTGATTTATTGATCCTTTCCCGTTAATAAGATTTTTAATAAGGGGCGCGAGCACAGGCATAATCTCACGAATAGGCTCTATAGCGGAAGCCAATTCTTTAATCGGAAGGTTTGATATTACTTTTTGATTCTTTACCTGTAGAGCATATTCATTGTTCTCATATCTGATATAAGTATTATCATGAATATTATAGTTGATATTGTAATCAGAAAGTAGTTCTAGGAGTATGTCAAAGTTATCTGTATATATTAGTTCAGCACTATTTCTGAAAACAGCTATCAATTTGGCCACCGTACTTTTCCCACTCGAGGTACTGCCGATAAAGACGTTGATATCTTTAATTTCTAACTCAACTTCCTTAATCGGGCCAAAATTTTTAATGATGATCTTTTCCATATTTCTTTACCCTAATCCTGTTGTATCATAACGTCTTTTAGATGGCTTCCGTTGAAAATCAGTACCATGGGATAGTTAAGTTAAAAAACAATAACATCAAACCGTGGTGGTCTAGAATCATAACATCTCCTTATCCTCTCATCACTTTATAAGCATTAATCAACCCATTAGTAGATGCATCATGGCTTTCTATTTTAGCATCGCTTTCCAGTTCGGGGAGGATGTTTTTAGCTAGTTGCTTGCCCAGTTCTACGCCCCACTGGTCAAAGCTGAAGATGTTCCAAATCACGCCTTGTACAAATATTTTGTGTTCGTACATCGCAATGAGCGTTCCTAGAGTACGGGGCGTGAGTTTTTTAAACAAGATGGAATTGGTAGGGCGGTTGCCTTCAAATACTTTATAGGGAGCCAACTTTTTCGCTTCCTCTTTGCTCATTCCCTGCTTTACCAGTTCGGATTTTACTTCTTCTTCGGTTTTGCCGTTCATCAAAGCCTCAGGCTGGGCAAAGAAATTGGCCAGCAGTTTTTCATGGTGATCACTCACTGGGTTCAGCGTTTGTGCCGGGGCCAGAAAGTCGCAGGGAATTAATTTTGTACCCTGATGAATCAGTTGATAAAAAGCATGCTGCCCGTTGGTGCCCGGTTCCCCCCAGATGATCGGCCCGGTCTGATAATTTACTTCCTCGCCGTTGCGGTCTACATATTTGCCATTGCTTTCCATATTGCCCTGCTGAAAATATGCCGGGAAGCGGTGCATGTACTGGTCATAAGGCAAAATAGCTTCTGACTCGGCACCAAAAAAATTGTTGTACCAGATGCCGATCAATGCCAGAATAACAGGGAGGTTTTGTTCAAAGCTAGTTTCCTGAAAATGCTGGTCCATCGCATGGGCACCGGCCAAAAATTCCTCAAACCGCTCAAAACCGATGGTGCAAGCAATAGGCATCCCAATGGCTGACCAAAGAGAATACCGGCCACCTACCCAATCCCAGAAGCCAAACATATTGTCAGCATCTATGCCAAAGGCTTCTACTTTTTCTTGGTTGGTAGAGAGGGCTATAAAATGTTTTTTGACCGCTTCTTCATTTCCACCTTCTTTTAGAAACCAGGCTTTGGCCGAGTCGGCATTGGTCATGGTCTCCTGGGTAGTAAAGGTCTTGGAAGCAATGATGAAGAGTGTGGTTTCTGCATGAAGCCCTTTTAATGTTTCGGCGATGTGCGTGCCATCTACATTGGACACAAAATGTACTTGAATATTGGGCACCTGATAATGCTTGAGCGCTTCGGTGACCATCACCGGGCCGAGGTCGGAACCTCCGATACCGATATTGACAATATCAGTGATGGCCTTCCCACTGTACCCTTTCCAGTCTCCGCTGATCAACTGCTCGCTGAATTTTTTCATCCTTTGCAGCACCTCATTGACTTCCGGCATCACATCCTGCCCGTCTACCATCACTGGCTTACCGGATTGGTTGCGCAAAGCAGTATGCAGCACTGCCCGGTCTTCGGTCTGGTTGATAGGCGCCCCGCTAAACATAGCTTCCATAGCTTCCTTTAACTTACATTCCTGAGCCAAATCCAACAGAAGATTGAGTGTTTCCTGCGTGATGCGGTTTTTGGAATAGTCCAGCAGTATGTCTTCAAACTTGGTAGAAAATTGCTGGAAACGATCAGGATCATCTTTAAACAATTGCTTCATCTGCACGGCTTTCATCTGCTGAAAATGTGCCGAAAGTTTCTTCCAGGCTTGCGTTTGGGTGGGATTGACCTTGGGTAGCATATCAAAAAAATTTAATTTGTGATAATATTGAGGCAAAATAGAAAATGAATTCAAACTTTGGGAATAAGTGCCCAAGTTTAGCATGAACTATCTTGAAGTAAAGGATGAAAACACCCGCCCAGCATACCGGACAGTCGGGAGAAGACTTAGCAGCCCGCTTTCTGGAAGCAAATGGTTACCAGATTATTGAGCGAAATTATCGTTATCGCCGGGCAGAGGTTGACCTGATTGCTCAAAAAGAGCAATTACTGATTTTTGTGGAAGTCAAAACCCGGAAAAACAATAATTTTGGCAATCCTGAGGATTTTGTGGATCACCGAAAAGCGGCCCACATCATTGCTGCTGCCGACCACTACGTTCACCAGCACAACTGGCAGGGGGATATCCGCTTTGATATTATTGCTATACTTACCAAGCCCAGGCTGGATATTCAGCACATGCAGGATGCTTTTTTCTGAAGTATAAGCTTTAGAATTCAGCATCAGCCGGTTTTGCTTTGCTTACGCCAGCATTTTTATTGAAGAGCAAAAACTGGCAGCCTAATCCGTAATTAAAAGTATGGTAATAAGTTTCCACGCTCTCAGCATCATGCGCTTCCAGGATAAAATCTTCTTTCAGGTCAAAATTATTTTTAGTGTAGCCGATGTCCAGTACCACCAGCACTTTTTCGCTCATCGGTAATTTAACTTTAGCACCAAACTGATATCCATTTTTGTGGATAAAAGTCTCATTAAAATTGTATTCCCGGCTCACTTCCTTGGCGTAGCCGGAAAAAGTTTCATTCTGAAGATGAGTGTATTTGAACCCATGTAAATAGGGGGAAAGATAGGAATTACGGATCAGCCGGATATCGTACTCGGCAAAAAGCCCGTACATGAAGCGGGTGCGCGACCAATTGCCAATGTTGTAATGCGTTATCTTGTCTCCATCAGTGTCGCCTACATTGGTCAGGTACTGCTCTTCCCGGCCAATCTGGTTGGCGTCCAATGCCAGGTTAACCCCCAGGTTCAGATTACGAAAGGCATAGGAAAAACCGGCTGAGAACCTGGACACTGCGTCTATCACCGCCGAGTATTTTTTGTTTTTTCCGTTGGGCGTGTCGTAGGAAAAATACTGCTCACCGCTGCCGGTCGTAAAAGCCAGTTGTAAATTCCATCTTGAGCCGTGGCTCAAATAAGGAACCTGATATTTTGCGGCCTTTTTGGTTTTTTTTGCTGGTTCTACCGGATAAATACCTAGCGAACTAAGATATTCCTCATCCAGCCCCAGGTCAAATAAGATGTATTCAAAACTTGTTTCACTTCCTTCGGGCTGTATGCCCACTTTGGTAAATTTTTCTTTTTCATTGAAGACCAAAAAGTTGCCATCGTCGGTGAAATCAAAGTTGTGGTTGGTATCCACAAAATAGGCCAGCCGGTCGCGCAGGTTACCGATCACAACCGTACTTACCATTCTTTCCCCTGCTTGGTTAGTCACGCCCACCATCATCACCAACGTATCGGGCATGCCCAGCATATTGGGAAGCGTGAACGTGTAGGCTTCGTTAGGAAAAGGAGGTTCGCCCATCAGGTTCCGATTGAGCATAGACGCATTTACCTGGGAATTACGATAGCGAAAGATGGCATTGGGCAACTCACTCATACTCTTGATGCCCGAAGCCTGGTTTTCAGGCATGAGCATGTACTTAGAATATTCGTAGAGGTCTATCTGCTGGGGCTTGATAATGGGAAAAGTAACCTGGGCTTGCAGCCCGTAAAGCAGGAAGTAAGCTACGCTCAAACAAAGTAAAAATTTCTTCATCAGCGGATCTTTAATGCTACTATATGTTCAAATTTCGGCAAAGTGATTTTCAGCATTTCACCTTTGCTGCTGATTTGTTTTTCCGAAAGTACTTTTCCAGTGTAGGGCGAAACAAACTGAAGCTGGTAATCCCCTTGCGGCAAATTGAGCTTTATCCAGTCGGTAGCCTGACCTGAAAGGAAAATAGCGTATTGCTTGCCCGGCTCGCTGATGGCCTGCCATTCCATGCCCGGCGCGTGAAATATTACGCCATGATCGGGCTGCATTTTCACGTAATCAAAAGACTCAAGAAAGTCATGCAGATAGGTGAGTTGTTGGCGAAAATTTGTACTTCCCCCGCCGGGCGCTTTATTTTTTCCTTGGCCACCCTCGGCACCTACATAAAATGAATAGTCCAGGTTGTTAAACACTGCGCCCCCGGCCAGCATAAAAGCCCATGCCTGACGCAAGTAAGTAGTGTCCGAACTACCGGCAAAACCGGATTCGTCAAAGCTGATCGGGCGGTTCCAGGCATAGTTCATACTGACTACTTCCGGCCAGTTGTAGTGAAAGTTAAGGAGGGAAACTTTGGCGTCTACCTTTTCCAGCGAGTGCTTGAAATTAGTATAGTTCTGAGCAATCAGGTGCTTCTTGGATAAGCTGCGCTCGGTCTTTACGATTTCATCTATCATCACCTGCTGCCATTCCAGGGAAGCTTCTGAAGCGGTATGTGCCCATTTGGACCACTGCATGCCTTCAGGGTCCATGGTCTTCAGGGTGCGCATCGCATCCTGCGGATCATCCGACCAGGGTTCGTTTTGGATTTCGTAAAATACATTGTCAAAAGCATTCAACTCAGTGACGATTTTGCTTACCATTGCTTTCTGATAATCGCTTAGCTTTCCATTAGCGAGAGTGTTAGATTTAGTTCTGTCTACTGTTGGTAACTGATTAATGTTGTTTCCCGGATTGAAAGGATTTCTTTCCCAATACGTGTCCTGGTAGGTAGAACTATAAAAAGTGACCTCTACGATGATGTCTTGTCGGTCTGCCTCAGTGATAAAATCTTTTAGCCTCTGAAAATACGCGTCATTCCATTGGCTGAGGTCAAATTTCTTTTCCCCTTCGTATAGACCGGCTTCGTCGGTTCTTTTCCAGGGCGCGATATAGCTGCCCACTGCCGGAGCGAGGGTATTATTTTGGATGCCAAAGCTGCCCGGAATTTCCACATAGGAACCTACAAAAATTCGGGTGTAGTTCATGCCTTCCTGCTGCATCGTTTGCAGATACGCTTTATAATCGAAATCCTGGTTGATGACCGCTCCGTAATGTTCGGCTGAAGTGATCAGCAAAATAGGCGCATCCTGATAAGCCAAATAATGCGGATTTTCGGTATGTATGGTGATAGGTTGTGCGAGTAGTTGGCCAAGCGTAATCAGGCTGATCCATGCGGATACAATAAATTTCATCATGCTTCAGTATTTTGCTACCAATTTAAGCAGAATACCCAGAAAACAATGAACCCGTCAGGAAGCATGACGGCCTTGCTGCGCCTTGATGAGTGAGTTTATCCGTTTTGTATCGGGCATAAGAAAAAAATACTTGGTTTTCCCCCAACCCTACTGACATAGGGTTGTCACTACCCCTGCTTTACTTTGTGCTATACATTTTTCAAACCTATAAAACGCACAAACCATGGAAAACAGCAGCATTCGTGAAAAGGAAATCACTTCTAAGGTAGTCATTACGCCCAAAGCCCTTCTGGAGCACTGGCAAGGGCATCGCCGCTTGACCCGTAAGGTCATTGAAGCCTTTCCTGAAAAAGAACTTTTTCATTTTTCGGTAGGCGACATGCGCCCTTTCTCGGAGCTTGCCATGGAAATGCTAGGTATGGCGACGCCAGGGCTGAGGGGAATAGTGACAGGTAAATGGGAAAATATGGAAGAACTTAACCAACAAGCCAAAAAAACCGCTCCCAAAACTAAGGAAGATATGCTTCGTCTTTGGGATGAGACGACTGATGAGATCAACAGACTCTGGCCTCAGATTCCACCTCAGCGTTTTCAGGAAGTAGATATGGCTTTCGGAATGTGGGAGGGTAAAATCTATTGGACCCTATTCTATTTTATAGATAATGAAATCCATCACCGCGGACAGGGCTATGTATATTTGCGGGCACTAGGCATTTCACCACCGCCATTCTGGGAAAGATAATTAATTATTCAATTATGTCAGGAACCCATTTTAAAGGTGGGTTTCTCTTTTTTGTTAACTGATGTTACGCAAAATCTGCCAAGAATAGGCGTTCCCAACTACGCTAAAGCAGGAGAAACAATAGACTTTTGTAGCTGATCAATTGACTGAAAATATTTAACACATACTTTTATCATACGGGGACAAAAATGTTGTAGCTTCATATGGGTGGTAGGTTTAGTCTTAGCACTTAAAAGTATGAAAAGAAACCAATTCCTAAATATGCTTGCTGCCTTTCCTTGGTTAGCAAGCAAAAAGATTCAGCCTATGCCTTTCAGAGAAGGTAAAGGCTTTGTTGCAGAAATGGGGGAGGGCCGTATCCACGGGCATATCCAGTTAAAAGGTGTTAACGCTAATATTTTAGATGTAAAAGTGTCGGGTAAGGATACAGATGGAGACTTGGCCATTTTTGAACAAACAAGCTTATCTCCCAAAAGAGGAACCCCTTTGCATTTACATCCTTTTCAGGATGAGATTTTTTATATCCTTGACGGAGAATACTATTTCCAAGTCGGAGATGAAAAGCACTATCTCAAAGTAGGAGATAGCATATTCTTGCCTAGAAAAGTGCCGCACGCCTGGACTCAAATGAGTGAAAAAGGAAAAATGACCGTAATCCTACAGCCAGCGGGAAAGTTGGAAGAGTTTTTTGTCGCTATGGCTTCCCTGGAAAATGTGCCTACGCCTGAGGAGATTGCAGCAATATTTGCAGCACATGAAATGGAGGTTGTCGGTCCACCGTTGAAAGTAGATTAGAGGAAAAAAATAACCCGCTAAGCTTTTCTGGAAGAATAACTTAGCGGGAATAATATAAACGCTTCAAAAAGCTATCTTACTTAATATACCTGAAGTCGTGATCTTTCGGGAACTTCAGCAGAAACTCGTACATCAGCTGGATTACATTTTCTACATCTTCTTGATGGGTCATCTCCACCGTAGTGTGCATATATTTCAGGGGCAGAGAAATCAGCGCCGAGGCTACACCTTCATTGGAATAAGCAAAAGCATCGGTATCAGTACCTGTCGCCCGTGTGGCGGAGGCACGTTGAAAAGGGATTTTATGCTTTTCAGCTACCTCAATGATCATCTCCAGCAGATTGTTCTGGACTGCCGGGCCGTAAGTGAGCACGGGCCCCTTGCCAGCTTTCAGGTCTCCACTGGTGATTTTGTTATACATCGGCGAAGCCGTATCATGACATACATCGGTAATGATCGCCACGTCCGGCTTGATACGCTGGGCGATCATCTGAGCGCCT
>JBBSOG010000175.1:0-11184 GCA_038259985.1 Cytophagales bacterium | reverse complement strand
TTAATTGCAGATGTATTCGGTGCCAATGCGCCGGGCTTAAGGATAAACGGTTCAAAACTTTGTGATCAGAAAAAGTTATATTAGTAGCCTACAATTTTTCACCTTTATTGCCGGATATAAAACTTATCTGATTACGAAACATTACAGGGTAACTTTCTGTAAATTTTTTGATTTACAGATGATTAGCTTCATAGCATATCCTCCGGATGATGTCCATTTAGCAAAATAGCTTTGCCACAGATACTGCTACAATCCGTGGGGTTTGTTAACTTTGTAGTCAAATCTTAATTGTATGATAGATAAATTAGAAGCGATAAAAGACCGTTTTGAAGAGGTAGGGCAACTGATCGTGCAGCCCGATGCGATGGCTGACATGAAGAAGTATTCCAAGCTGAGCAAAGAATACAAAGACCTGGAAAAAATCGTCAGGAAATATGAGGAATATCAAAATGTGCTTTCCGAGTTGAATAGTGCCAAGGAGCTTCTTTCCACTGAAAAAGATCCGGACTTTCGGCAAATGGCCAAGGATGAGATAGAAACTAAAGAGGGAGAAAAAGATGTGCTGGAAGAGGAACTCAAGCAAATGCTGATTCCCAAAGACCCCAATGATAGCAAAAACGTGATCCTGGAACTTAGAGCAGGTACCGGGGGTGATGAGGCGGCTATCTTTGCCGGAGATTTATTCAGAATGTATGAGCGCTTCGCCGAAAAAAAGAGCTGGAACCTCACCGTTCTTGACCTTACACAAGGCTCTTCGGGAGGGTACAAAGAAATTATCAGCACTGTATCGGGAGAGGATGTGTATGCCAAACTCAAATTTGAGTCGGGCGTACACCGGGTACAGCGGGTTCCCGCTACCGAAACCCAGGGGCGGGTGCATACCTCGGCCGCCAGTGTAGCGGTGCTTCCCGAAATGGAAGATGTAGAAGTAGAAATTGACCTGAACGAGGTTCGCAAGGATACCTTCTGTTCCTCCGGTCCGGGTGGGCAGTCAGTCAACACCACTTACTCTGCAGTGCGCCTTACCCATGAACCTAGCGGATTGGTCGTCACCTGCCAGGATCAGAAATCACAAATCAAGAACTTTGAGAAAGCGCTGAAAGTATTGCGCTCCCGCTTATATGAAATAGAGCTGGAAAAACATAACGCGGAAGTGGGCGCCCAGCGCCGTTCTATGGTCAAAAGTGGCGACCGCTCCGACAAGATCAGGACTTACAATTATCCGCAGAGCCGGGTGACAGATCACAGAATTAACTATACTGTGTACAATTTGCCCACGGTGATGGACGGTGAACTGGATGATTTTGTAGAGCAGTTGCGGATGGCGGATAATGCGGAAAAAATGCAGGAAGGGCAGGTGTAATTAGTTAAAAGTTTCAAGTTGATAGTTTAAAGTTTATCAAGCTTCTTAGACCAATGCAACACTTCGTTTTTTTTCTTACTTAAAAAGATCACAGTATATCTGATGAAAAAGATGTTGGGTTTATGGAAGCTGATGGTTCTTTTAGCGTTACTTGTGCTGGCTTGTACACCCGAAGAAGAAATCATCACTGGAAACGAGGGCGCAACACTGAGCTTCAGTCAGGATACCGTACTTTTTGACACGCTTTTTACCGATCGGCAGAGCATTAGCCGATTTCTTCAAATCTACAATCCTGGAAGCCGTGCAGTCCAAACCAATATCCGTTTATCAGGGGGAAACGATTCTCCCTATACCATTTATGTCAACGGAGAGAAAGGAACCAACTTTAACGAAGTGCTGCTCCGAGGACAAGATAGCTTGCTGATCCTGGTAGAAGCTTTCATTGACCCTCAGGATGAAAACCTTCCTTTTTTAGTAGAAGACTCACTGCTTTTCACAACTAACGGCAACGCGCAAAACGTAAAACTCCTTAGCTGGGGACAAGATGCCTATCATATCAAAACGTGGCTTATTCGACAAGATACTGTTCTCTCTCCCGGTAGACCCTACGTAATTACTGATTCTATCTGGGTACAGGAAAACGCCAAGCTGGACATCCCTGCAGGGACAAGCCTGTATTTTGAAAAGGGTGGCAGTCTGTGGGTAGACGGGACTCTGGAGGTAAAGGGAAGCGTAGAAGAGCCGGTGTTATTTACCTACGTGCGACAGGATGGGGCTTACGCCAATGGCTTAGGTCAGTGGCAGGGTATTTTTTTGAGTGAAAAAAGTAGCGCGCATCAGGTGGATTATGCCATCGTCCGCAATGCGGAAGTAGGATTTTATATCAACACACCTGATGGAGATACCATTCCGGATCTGCGTATCAGCAATACCATCATAGAAAATATGTCTATCAATGGAATACTGGCGGTCAACTCGGATGTGGATGCCTACAACCTGCTGGTTAATCACTGTGTGGTCAATGCGGTGGGGAATTTTGGGAAAGGCTACTATCGGTACGTGCACTGCACTTTCGCTAATGATGCAGTGACTTTTGCCCGAGAAGGAAATACCCTCTCATTTTCGGATACCCTTCAGGCAGATCCTAATCTCAGCCAAGTCTTCTCTCTGAAATTACTAAACAACATTATCTGGGGCAATCTGAAGAATGAACTGTTCCTGGATATGGCGGACATGAGTTCACAGCTAGTGGTGAATAATAATCTGATCCGGGTAGAGGAAGAGGACTTTTCTTTTACCAAAACTAATATTTTCAATGAAGACCCACTGTTTACTGACCCGGCCATCTATCTTTATACCCTGGATTCCACTTCCGCCGCTATCGATAAAGGGTCGCTTATTTTTATAAAAAAAGATATTTTGGCAAATGCAAGGGATGAAAAACCGGACCTGGGCGCTTATGAATATGTGAAAAAAGAATAAGTTTTTTAATTGAAAATCTTTTAGTGATGCAAATATTTCAAAAAGAGATCAAGCTTCCTGCCTATGCACGGGGTTTTCATATCATTACTGCTATCATTGAGCGTGAATTTGGCAGTATCCGGGAAATCCGTCAGGGAATACTGCATGTATTTATCCAGCATACCTCGGCAAGTCTGACCATCAATGAAAATGCTGACCCTACGGTAAGGGAGGACTTTGAAAGCCACATAAACAAGATGGTGCCTGAAAATGCGCCTTACTACGAACATACACTGGAAGGCCCAGATGATATGCCAGCCCATATCAAAGCGGCGCTGATGGGAAGCAGTGTGACCGTACCTATCACGGGAGGCAAGCTAAATTTGGGTACTTGGCAGGGCATTTACCTCTGCGAACACCGCAATCGCGGCGGTAGTCGCCGATTGGTGTTGACCGCTTACGGGCAATAAAAACCCAGAAACGATTCAGTTTCTGGTGCATAGGGTCAAATACGATGAATTTTTAATCTGTAATTTTCAAGTTTGCAATCTGCAATCTGATCAATTCTTACTCGCGTCAAAGAGCTTTTGCTTTTCTTCTTTGGAAAGGCTGTCGTAACCGCTTTCAGAGATTTTATCTAGAATAGTATCTATTTCATCCTGCTTGCTGGTCGTCTTGCCCACAGTACGACCGTTGCTTTTCTTCTGTGTATTGCGATAAGAGACTTTCACCTTAGGTTGCCTGACGAAGAAGCTTTTGATAAAAGTGAAAAAAGAAGTAAGGGGTTTGCCAAGGTCATTGCCATTCTGCAATTGCTTGATGTAAATAAAGCCCAGCCCGGCCCCGGCTAAGTGCGCCAACTGCCCTCCCGCATTAGGCCCGGCAGACTGGGCAAAGGAAAGAATGACATAAAACAAAGCAATGTACTTGATCCTGACCGGGCCAAGCAGGATGAGGGAAATAGTGTAATTAGGCATAAAAGTAGCTGCCCCTACCACCACCGCATAAACCCCTGCCGAAGCGCCCAACATGCGGGAAGTCTCTACCTGTCCGGCGAAATAAGGTAAAGTATTATACATCAGAATGTAAAATATGCCACCAGCCAGCCCACCCAATACGTATAAATTCACCAGTTTCTGGCTGCCCAAAAATTCCAAAATGAGGCTTCCAAACCAGTAGACAAACAGCATATTAAACAGGATGTGAAAGAAACCTTCATGGGTGAAAAAATAGGTGATTAACGTCCACGGTTTGACGATAAAATCATCCAATGCAGCGGGCAACATCAGCTGCCGAAGAATGAGCTCATATACTTCTCCCGCCCCGGAAAAAGCGAGGATTACCCTGAAGAAAATCAGGGCTAGAAATACTACTAAATTAATGACCAGAATCTTCATCAGGCCATTATTGGGACGGTTGAAGGCATTTTTAAATTCGTCTAATATACTGTTCATGAGAAGCTTTGCTAATAGAAAGTATTCCGTTTTCCTTGCCACACTTTGATCAGTATGAAAGCAAATAACATTCCGCCTAAGTGAGCAAAGTGCGCTACATTGTCTCCCTGGACACGGCCAAATCCTGTGTAGAGTTCGTACAGTCCGTAGAATAACACAAAATATTTTGCTTTGATAGGAAAAGGAAAAAATAACAGAAATAATTCAGTGTTAGGGAAAAGTAGCCCGAAGGCCATCAGTATCCCAAAAATAGCGCCCGAAGCTCCTACCATCGGGATATTAGCCTTTTGCCTCAGCAACTGATTCGCCAATTGCTTGCCTTGGCCGATGTAGTTGGCGTTGTTAGGACTATCATAATATTCACCAATAAAACTTTGCACTTCAGGGCTGCGCCATGCGAATTCCGCATGATCCATAATGAAAGCCTCAAAACGCTCAGGCGTAGGGTTATCTATATAAGTCTCCACCCCGTTTTGTAGCTGCTTTACTTCGTAAAAATTGACCGCTGAGTAACACAAGGCTGCCCCTAAGCCAGTCACCAGGTAAAATACCAGAAAGCGTTGCCCACCCCAAAAACGCTCTAATAATGGCCCGAAGATAAACAAGGCAAACATATTTCCGAAGAGGTGTCCCAGGCCACCGTGGATAAACAGGTGGGTAAAAAACTGGTAAGGGCGAAAAGTATCCGCGAATATATAACGAAGCCCCCCAATCGCCACAAAATCAATATTGAGAAACGACTGGATAAGGTATATGACTACGTTGATGATCAACAGGTTTTTGACGATAGGCGTAAGTCTTCCGAACATGCGTGTTATTTAAAAAATTCTGAAATCTGGTCTAGCTCCAGTATGGTATACGTCTTGCGTCCATCTGGGGCATAATCGGGGTGCAGACAGCCGAACAAGCGATCAATCAAAGTGCTCATTTCCGCCGGATTAAGTCGCTGTCCCCTTTTGACCGACATACGCCGGGCGATAGCGCGCGCCACACTTTCCCTCCGGTTACTGGATAGGTCGGATTGATAAGACTTATATTGTTCTACCAAGCCTTCAAAAATCTCTTTTTCATTTCCTCCTTTGATATCTGTGGGAACGCCATTAATCACGATGGAGTTTTGCCCTAAAATAGTAAAATCAAATCCCAACGCGCTAATTTCATCCTTAAGTTCCTGCACCAGCACTAAGTCGGCCGGGTTTAGCACCAGGGTCTGAGGAAAAAGCGACTGCTGCGATACCCCTGAGCGACGTTCCATCGCCAGCGAATAATGCTCGTACAGGATACGCTCATGGGCTGCCTGCTGGTCTATGATCATCATGCCGGTCTTTACCTGGATCATGATGTAAGCCTGGTGCACCTGGAAAGCTTGTTCGCTGGTTCCGTAAGCGCTATCATGGAACAAGGAAACCCCACCGGGCATGCGGTTCGCTGCACTCTGAAAAGTGAGCGACTTATCTTCTTGTTTCTCTTCCGTTTCGTCGTCAAAGTTGAAGTAAGAAGCGTCTTTAGATGGGGTATAAAAGTTTTCCCAATGACTATGGTCTACTTTTTTCAGGGCCGACTGCTGCCTGAAATCTTTCTGTGGGCTAGTATCTTGATAAGTATGATCATGCTCACCCCGGGAAACACGGCTCAATACGTTGAAGTGGTTTTCTTCATTCCGTTGCTCATCCAGTGAAGGCGTCACCAGATTGGTACCCAGTGCCCTTTTCACGGCTGCCCGAATGATGGCATACACCGTGCGTTCATCTGCCAGCTTGATCTCCGTCTTGGTAGGATGCACATTGACGTCTATTTCTGCCGGGTCAATTTCAATGAACAGGGCATAAAACGGAAAAGAATCTTGCGGAAGCATTGCCTCATAAGCACTCATCACCGCATGGTTGAGATAGCTATTCTTGATAAAGCGACGATTGATAAAGAAAAACTGCTCACCCCGGGTACGTTTGGCATATTCCGGCATACCGATATAGCCATAAATTTTGAGTGCCGGGGTTTCTTCCTGGCAACTCAGGATTTGCTTGCGATAGCTGTCGCCCAATAGCTCGGCAATGCGGCGGCTGAGTTTGCCCTTAGCCAAATCATAAGTCAGGGTATCATTTTGGTAAAATTCAAAGGAAATGTCCGGCCTTGCCAGCACCACCCGGAAGAATTCATCCATAACGTGGCGCATTTCTACTGAATTTGACTTCAAAAAAGTACGCCGGGCAGGAACATTGAAAAATAAGTTCTTTACACTGATAGAAGTACCGGCTTCGGTGGCAATGGGCTCACTATCTTTAAAGGATGAGCCTTCTACGCGCAGGCAGGTGCCAAACTCCTGGTCGCGGGTGCGGGTCACCAGTTCTACCTGAGCTACTGCCGCGATAGAAGCCAGCGCCTCGCCACGGAAACCCAGCGTATGAATGGCGTAAATATCTTCGGCGCGCTTAATTTTGGAAGTGGCATGGCGCTCAAAACTCATCCGCGCATCGGTCTCACTCATGCCAGTGCCATTGTCCTTTACCTGGACAAGCATCTTTCCGGCATCTTTGATGACGATACAAATATGATCACCGGACGCGTCTATGGCGTTTTCCAACAACTCTTTCACTACTGAAGCTGGCCTCTGCACTACCTCACCTGCGGCAATCTGGTTGGCAATGGCATCAGGCAGCAGCTGAATGACATCTGACATGTATGCTACCTCCGTTTCGGGTATTTTCTAATTCTGATATAGAAATAGACAGGAACGATGAGCAAAAATATGTAAAAAATATCATTACCATATAAAAGATAGCCACCAATCAGAATTATTAACAAAAGAATAATGACCATTTGTAAAATATTGGCATTCTTAGTATAGTTAGCTTTTCGGGAGAACGATCCGGAGATACCTGATACTTGGTAGCTACTTCCCCCTTCCCCGACTTGGCTTATTTCTTGCTTAATCCTGCTGGTACGCGCCTCTATATCTTCCTTGACGGGATCATAGTAGCGTGGTTCAATATTGAATCGCCTGTGGTTAGGCAGAGGGGTGAGTGAAGGAAATTTCATCTTTGTATGCTTTTGATACGCAGCACTAAATAGGTCAAATATTTGTTAAAATCGCAAATGAAGAACGCCCTTATGTTGAAAAAAGTTTTTCAGCGCTTGTTTTTCCACTTCATGATTATAGGGTTTGCCCATCTCTTGGCAACGCAGCCAGCCACTGCTAGGAAACCTCCTGGGAGAGTGCCCCAGGAACAGTGGATTGCCAATGCTTTGGATACCCTCACCCTCGAAGAAAAAATTGAGCAGCTATTCATCCTTTCAGGATACGACAATAGCCAACCAGAGGACGTGCGTAGGCTTCGTCAACTCATTAAGCAGTACAATATAGGGGGAATCGCTTTTCATCATGGAAATGTGTCTAGCCAACTGTCGGTTACACGACAACTACAGCAGTCAGCTGCCCTGCCTTTACTCATTGGGATGAACGTCCACTCAGGATTGGGCACAAGCTTGGATAGTGCGATTACCTATCCCTCTTTCTCCGCTTTAGGGGCTATTCAAAATGAAAGCTACCTCTACGATTTAGGCAAAGAAATCGCACGGCAATGCCGTCTACTGGGGGTACATATCAATATAAGTCCGGCGTTGGATATTAAAGGTGGGGTAGTCCAGGGTGCCGAAGGTGGTATCCTGAGTGACGATTTCAGCCAGGCTTTTGGCAAAGGCTTACAGTACATGCGGGGTATGCAGGATTATGGATTGATTCCTTGTTACATCCAATATCCATTAGCTTCGCCCGTCACCATGACCAGTGTGGGAGGACGCGCGGTTTCCAACGCCCAGCCAGGAAAACTGGTAGCCCAACTCAACTTTATGCCGGAGGGAGGAGAAATTGCTGACAAATCATTTTTGCTGCGCGACGCTATCCCTGAGACGTATCTATATGAAAAATACCTGAACCTGGAAGGTTTGGTGTTTTCCAGGCCATTGTCACAACTTAAAGGGGATGCCGGGAAACTGGCGGTAATGGCCTTGTTAGAAGGTAGCGATATGCTGTTGGCAGGCACAGAAATCGCCCAAGCTATCCAGGGCATACAATCAGCCATCGCCCAAGGCCAACTACAGGCTGAGGATATAGACAGAAGGGTACGAAAAATATTAAGGGCCAAATATCTGGTAGGCTTAGATGGTTCTAATAGTTTGGGGGAGCAGCCGGAAGAAATCAAAAAATCACTCACGGGTAGCTACGCCCACTTGCTCAAGCAGTATCTGTATGAAGAGGCAGTTACCGTGATACACAATGAAGAATCGCTCATTCCGGTGCGGGTGCTGGATACCACTACTTTTGCTTCCCTTTCTATCAATCTGGACCAGCCAGGGAAAAGCCCTTTTCAGAAAAGATTGGACAGCTACGCACCCTTTACTCACTATTACATTCAGGACAGCAAAAAGGATATTAATTACAACACCCTCTTTGACCAGATCAGTCAGTTCAAGCATGTTATGGTAGCCATCTATGGCCACTCCTCCCGGAAAAGGCCCGACATTGACCGTGAAGTACTCACCTTCTTAAAGTTTTTGCGGGAAAAAACAAAGGTTACCGTGGTAGCCTTTACCCAACCTTACAGCCTGGACGAACTGGATGATTTTCCCTCGCTGATCTGCGCTTATGACGATGACCCGGTAGTTCAGGAAGTGGTACCCCAAATACTGTTTGGTGCTATGGGTTCCAAAGGCCGTCTGCCAGTCCATGCTTCCAAAGCGTTAAGTATTGGCCTAGGGGTGAACACACGGGGACTGGCGCGTTTGGGTTATGCTGAGCCGGAATCAGTCGGTCTCAATGCAGATACCTTGAAACTGATAGACTCACTGGCACAGTGGGCCATTGACGAAGAAGCGACCCCCGGCTGCCAGATACTGATCGCCAGAAAAGGAAAAATAATATGGGAAAAAGGCTATGGTTACCAGAGTTATGACAAGCAGGTGCCCATTACTACAGAAACCATCTATGATATCGCTTCGGTGACCAAAGTAGCCGGAACCATGCAGGCAGTGATGTTTTTGCAGGAAAGGGGTATTATTGAGCTTGATGAAAAACTTTCTGTTTACCTGCCCGAACTCAAAGGCACTGACAAAGAGGACATTACTGTAAGGGAAGTACTTTTACACCGGGCAGGCTTGCGTTCTTTCGTTCCCTTCTGGGCCATGACCAAAGACCGCAAAGGCTTGAAAACCGACTTTTACCGTTCCTCACCCGAGGATGATTACAATATGCAGGTGGCCAGTGGGCTTTACGCAGTCAACAGTCTCAGGGACTCGGTATGGCATTGGGCTATTGATGCGAAAAGACTTAAGAACAGAGGGCGTCGCAATCCTTCGTGGAGGCCGGAATATAACTACCGCTACAGTGACCTGAGCTTTTATATATTGCACCGCCTGGTAGAACGGGTGACCAACCAGCCAATGGATGTATTTTTGGAGCAAAACTTTTATGACCCACTGGGCCTGACTACTTTATCGTATTTACCTTTAAGGAGATTTCCTTTAGAAAGGATTGCCCCCACCGAAGAAGATAAGCATTTCAGAAATAGCCTGATCAGAGGCACTGTACATGATGAAGGCGCAGCACTTTATGGTGGGGTAGCCGGGCATGCCGGTTTGTTTAGCAATGCCCACGACCTAGCTGTACTGATGCAAATGAACCTACAGGATGGTATTTACGGAGGCGACCGTTATTTTCAGACCGGTACGGTAGACAGGTTCAGCGTCCGCCAATTTAATGACAGCCGCAGGGGACTAGGATGGGATAAGCCCGAATACCTCAGGAATGGTGGGCCTACTGCGCCCGAAGCATCTTATGCGTCTTACGGGCACCTGGGATTTACCGGCACCGCCGTATGGGTTGATCCAAAATATGACCTGGTTTATATATTTCTTTCCAACCGTATACACCCGAGTGTGCGTAATACAAAACTTCTTACGGAAGGTGTGCGTACAAAAATACAGTCGGTAGTGTACCGGGCTATGGAAGATTATAACGGTCGTTGACCTACATTTTTTATATCAGATGAAAATAGGTATTGTTTGTTATCCTACCTTTGGCGGTAGTGGCGTGGTGGCTACCGAACTGGGAAAAGCGCTGGCCAAAAAAGGTCATCAAGTGCATTTTATCACCTATTCACAACCCACTCGCCTGGATTTCTTCAACGAAAACCTTTTCTATCATCAGGTAGATGTCAGGACTTACCCACTTTTTCAGTATCCTCCCTACGAGCTGGTATTGGCGAGCAAGATGGTAGAGGTGGCAAAATATGAGAAACTGGACGTACTGCACGTACACTATGCCATTCCGCATGCGTCCGCTGCCTATATGGCCAAGCAGATATTGGCTACTGAAGGGATTAGTATCCCGGTAGTCACTACCCTGCACGGTACGGATATTACTTTGGTAGGCAAAGACCCTTCTTTCGCGCCGGTAGTCACTTTCAGTATTAATGCTTCTGATGGAATTACGGCGGTTTCGGAAAACCTGCGCACAGAAACCTACGAATATTTCAACATCACCAAAGACATCAAAGTAATACCTAATTTTGTAGACCTGGACCGGTTCAACCGCCAGCGTAAAGACCATTTTAAGCGGGCTATTTGTCCTAATAATGAGAGCATGATTGTGCACGCCTCCAATTTTCGTAAAGTGAAAAGGGTGGAAGATGTAGTAAAAGTGTTTAGCAAAGTCCGCAAGCAGGTGCCTACCAAGCTGTTGATGATAGGAGATGGCCCCGAAAGATCCAGTACAGAGAAGCTTTGCCGTTCGCTGGGTATTTGCGATGACATTCGTTTTTTGGGCAAGTTAGATGCCATAGAAGAAGTGCTGTCTATGGCAGACTTATTTATGATGCCTTCTGAAAAAGAAAGTTTTGGCCTGGCCGCCCT
>JBBSOG010000174.1:0-11185 GCA_038259985.1 Cytophagales bacterium | reverse complement strand
ACTTCATCATCAGCGCCCATATCAGCGAGCAATCAAATTCGGGATTAGCAGAAGAACTGCCTTTTTATTGGCAAGACCCGCTCAACGAAACCCGGCAAGGACTACAAACTAACTTATTTTCAGAGATAGGAAATCAGGATAAAACGAAGGAAGAATTTCTTAACAATACTTTTTCCTTTATAGGTGCCGATATAAGCCAGCCTCATCATCCTTATCGCTATGGCGGCAAGTCTATCCAAAATATTGATCAGCGCCTGAGTGACGCCTATCAGGCAGTGGGTATTTCATCTTCAACCGTCAGCTATCTTGAGCGAATGGTTCATCGGGCTGTGGAAAAGTTAGCTGATACAGGATTGGTCATACTGGTACTGCCTGCCTCAGTTTTGGATCACGCGAATAGTCATAATCTCCGCCAGTTCCTCAAGCTTAGTTTTCATCAAATCTATGCATTGGATATATGGGAAAGCCAGGAGGAAAGGCTCTGTTTGCTTTACTTAGTCAAAAAATCAAAGAAAACACCGGAGAAGGTAGCTGACATTCATTATGCCCAACTTTCTCTTACTGAGCTTCATGATGGAATTGAATTTGAATTCGTAGGCTGGCAAATAATCCGTGCTGACCAGCAAGATTACTGGAAAAGCATGCCCGAAAGCGATTTTTTTGATTTGCATCCTATCTTTGGTACCGCCGAAGCCATATTTAAGCGTAACACTTCTGGTATATCCAGTTCGCTGGATGCGTGGCTGATGGATGATGACCCAAAATTGCTGGAAAAAAAGGTGAAGCAGTTTTTTAAATTATACAGCAAAGGCAAAAAACAAGATAAAGAGCTTAACACCGAAATCAGTTGGCCGCCAATATTCACTAAACTGGCGGAAGCAGGCGTTGAGCTGAAGTTTGATAAGCAAAAAATCAAAAAAATATGGCGCCAACCTTTTGTGCATACCTACTTCTACGCAGAGGGGCAGCTTGACACCCGTATAGACGAAGTGGTGCCATCAATTGCATATGATTTTGGTGCCGGGCAGGTTTATCCGCTCAGTCAGCCTGCCCACTATAAGTTTTTTGATAGGCTTACTATTTTTCCTGTGATGAGCGATGGCAATAAGCCGTCGTACAACATCAGTGAGGAGTCTTTACGTAAATTCCGGACTCACTATCAATTGCGCACCAAAGCCTTTGACCAGAATTTTATCGTATTTCCACCGGAAGATATCTCAACTATTTTAGACAAAATAGAATCCGTGAGCCGAGACCTGCCTGGAATTCGTAAATACCCGAACCAGATCAGCCAGATGTTGGCCGAGGCTCGCCACTTTACCTCTGATGTAGAATTGCTCACCCCACCTTACGAAAAGATTGACGAATTTAAACGCAAAGTGTTGAGGCTGGAGAAAGATGCGATAGAGCGAAAAGTCATCTATCAAAGGGTGAAATCCTATATTGAAGAACTCAAAGAACAGCTGGCAACCCTAACGCGAGAACATGACGAAGCACAAAAAGAGTATGAGGCAGTGAACGAAGAGAATATTTTCTACTACACTTTTGCTGTTTTGCATGACCCAGATTATAAGAAAAAGTATGGTGCTTTTCTGATCCGAGATTTTCCCCGCATTCCGCTGTATCCTACATTCAGACAATGGGCAACATGGGGCAAGCAGCTATTCAGTGCTTATGGAATTCCTGATGGAATTGATCAAACTGATGCCAATTTGTTGGTGAAAGAAGAGATCAGCGAAGAAGTACAATCCAAATCTCTGACATATTCCCTTGATCAAGAAAGAGGCATTATTGTATTAAAAGAGCAATTTTCCACTATAGCAATAAGCAATGTTCCCCGAGAAGTTTGGGAGTATCAATTTGAAGGAAAATCTCCTCTCATGCATTATTTAGATGATCTTACTTCAAAGTCCGCAAAAAAAAGGAAGAAAAATAAGCTGCTCAATCAAACAAATCTTCTTGAAAACCTTCATGTCGTAGAACATATACAATATTTGTGTCACCTTAGTGGTCAAGTTACTTCATTAGGTTCGGAAATACAGGAAACCTATGAGTTGCCAACAAAATAATTTCTTTGACTGGCAACTCTTAAGCATAATTTACTGTATTCATATCAGTTTTAAGCCCCACGATGTCAATAAAAAGAAAAGTAAAAGCAGTTGAAAAACTCTACACAGAGTTGGAAAAAGAGATGGAAGTCTTTAGAAACGGCACCGGCATGCATTGCATTGCTGGCTGTGGCAAATGTTGTTTCAAAGCGGATATAGAGGCCAGTGTCTTGGAGTTTTTACCTTTCGCTTATCATTTATACCAAGAACAACAAGCGGAAATCTGGCTGGAAAAACTCAACGACCTTCCTGAAGGTCAGCTCTGCCTGATACTTGACACACTAGGTTCGGGGCAAAATACAGGCCGGTGTACCGCTTATCCCCATCGGGGATTGATCTGTCGTTTATTTGGTTTTTCTGCTGCATTTGATAAGTATGGGAACCGAAGGCTTTCTACCTGCAAGATCATCAAAACAGAGTTACCTGAAATTCATGGTAAGGCAGAAGCCTGGGTGAAAGAAGGGCAGACGACGCCCGTCATGCGAAACTACTATTTTCGTCTTTGCCATATTGACCACCGGCTCACCGATACATTTTATCCTATCAACCAAGCCATAAAACGTGCAATAGAAGAAGTACTTGCCTACTACGCTTACCGCAGGGTTTCCTGATGGCTCAACTGGAGAAATCGTTTTTTTGAAATAAAGAAGCAGCGGAAGTAAGGCAAGCGTGTTTGCCTTTTAAGGCGGTGTTTGTACATTTAGAACCTAATCATCTTTATTTTAAGCGGTGAGGGCGATCTAATGACTCATCACTTACTATTAGCTAAACACAACCTATGAAAACTGCCAATGTATGCCTATCCATTTTGGGGCTTAGCCTCATATTTTCCCTTCACGTTGCTGCCCAATCCACTAATTCAACCCATGAGGTCAAAACTTTGACCCAAGACGGTGCATGGTGCTGGTTCTCTGATCCCCGCGCAGTATATTATGAAGGTGATCATCAACGGACTTATGCGGGTTGGGTTGATTCTACCGGTAATGTGATGGTTGGCTATTACGATCATGCAAAGGGTGAAATCAAAACCCATGTGATTCACCAAAATTTTGAGGTAGATGACCACGATAATCCCGCTTTGCATTTTACGAAAGATGGCAGATTGATGGTTTTCTACGCTGCCCATTCCAAGGAAACTCCCCTTTACCAGATGATCACCAGCAAAGCTGAAAATATTGATCAATGGGAAGAGCGCCGTTCGCTTTATCTTAATGACACCATTAAATATCAGGGCTTTTCCAAAACCTATACTTATGCCAATGTATGGAAAGTAAAAGACGAACTGTTTTTATTGTGGAGAGGAATGGATTTTAAACCAAACTATTCCATCTCTAAAGATGACGGGCAAACCTGGTCTAAGGGAAAAATCATGATTCTGCCCGAAAGAATTTACCGTAACCGGCGGCCTTATGTGAAAGTATACGGCGACGGTGGGGACAAATTGCATATCGCTTTTACTGACGGCCACCCCCGCAATGAAACGGAAAACAGTATTTATTATACTTATTATCAGTCAGGCAATTTCTATAAGGCCAACGGTGATAAAATAAAGGCTTTAGATGAAACTCCTTTTACGCCCGAGCAGGCTGAACTTATCCACAATGGGAAGACCTCTGACAAAGCCTGGATTTGGGATATCGCTGCTGATGAAAAGGGCAATCCGGTACTTACTTACGCCTCTTTTCCCAACGATACCGCGCACTATTATCACTATGCCCGCTGGAACGGGACACAATGGGAAAAGCAAAAACTTACACATGCCGGCAAATGGTTTCCAGAGACGCTACCTGGTACAGAAGAAAGGGAAATGAACTATTCCGGTGGCGTGGTATTAGACCATGAAGACCCTTCAACGATTTACCTTTCGCGGGAGCAAAAGGGGGTTTTCGAGATCGAGCAATGGACACGAAAAGAAAACGGAAGCTGGGATAAATTTCAAATCACTTCCGGTTCAAAAAAAGACAATATCCGTCCTTATGCGGTGTACAAAGCCAAAGAAGGAAACCCGCTGCAAATGTTCTTCATGACCAATGAGCGCTACATTCACTACACCGATTACCGCTCAGCGATACAAATGGGGTTGAACCTCAAAAAATAATTACTCAGTCCGGCTTTTTTTTGATGGCTAAATTGATGCTTTCTGTACATCCATGACCTTTTCTAAAATCTGAGTTTTTATTCTATCAAGACTCATAGTACTTGCCGTATGGTTTATTCAATGCGCCAATTGACTATGAAGCACATTATTCTTGTATCCCTGCTGATTTTGTTATCGTTCACTTGTTTTGCTCAGTCTTACAAAAAATTGATGAAGACAGCTGATAAGTACTATAAAGATGGGTTTTATACTGAGGCGGTAAATACTTATCTACAAGCCGCCGAAGAAGCGCCAGAAGATATGGAATTAGCTTACCGGATCGGCCAGGCTTATCTCAAAAGTAAATACAAGGACCGGGCCTTGTCTTATCTCAAAAAAGTATTTGAAAGCACGACTGATCCCCAGGACCAGCTACTTTATAATCTGGCACTAGCCTACCAGTACAACCATATGTTTATGGAGGCGCTAGATTATTTTTCTACCTACCGGGAAATTACCGACAACACCTTTGCGGCTGACCAACACATCATGCAGTGTGCCATTGGGATAGAATATATCAACAACCCAAAAGAAGTGAAGATATCCAATCTTCGCGAAATCAATTCCGACAACCAGGATTATGCCGCCCTGATCACTGCTGATGGTAACTCCCTCATTTTTACTTCCCGCCGGGAAGGCTCTACCGGAGGCGAAATGGCTTATGACAATAATTACTACGAAGACATTTATATTACCCACAAAAAAGATAAGCATTGGTCAGCACCGGAGAAAATTAATGGTGCAGTCAATACCGCTTACCATGAATGCGGTGCGGCTATCTCGCCGGATGGCAAGCAGCTTTTCATCTACATGGACGAAGGCGATGGCGATTTCTACGTATCTACGTTTGACGGCAAAAGCTGGGGCGAACCTCAACCGGTGGGCGGAGTGAACTCCCCCTATCGGGAACTTTCCATTTCTATGAACGGCGAAGGCAATAAATTGTACTTTTCCAGCAACCGGCCAGGTGGTTACGGTGGTTTTGATATTTATGTCTCTACTCTGGACGACTTCGGGAGGTGGGGCAAACCCATTAACCTTGGGCCAAAGATCAATACTTCCGGGGATGAAGATGCCCCTTTCATACACGCTGACGGAGAGACCTTGTATTTCAGTTCCACCGGCCACTTAGGCATGGGTGGTTTTGATATTTTCAAAAGCAAATATTTACGTGAAAAATGGACGACACCCATCAACCTGGCTTATCCTATCAATACCGCGCAGGATGATAACTATTTCGTAATCGCTAAAAACAATGAATATGGCTATTATGCCACTGCGCGTGAAGATGGACTCGGCGGTAATGATGTATATGCTATCCTGATGGATAAAAGGGATTTCATCCAGGAAAAGAAGGATGCTCCGCTGATGACCCTTACTAAAAAGAAAGACAAAGAAACTTATCTGGTAGGCAAAATCAGTAATATTGACACTGGTGAACCACTGGAAGCTGAAATCATCCTGTCTGATAATGAGAAAAACATCGTCATGACACGTACATTTTCTGATCCTGAAACGGGTAAGTTCCGTGTTTCTATCCCTGAAGGCACTAATTTAGGGTTGACGGTAGAAAGTGATGGCTACCTCTTTTACTCTCAAAACCTCAAGTCCTCTTCGCTGAAACCATTTCAGGATAATCTCATTAATATCACGCTTCAAGAAAGTAAAGTAGGTACGATTGGTATTCTGAAAAACATCTTTTTTGATACCAATAAATCTAATATCCGGAGGGAATCCCTGGTAGAATTAAACCAGATTTATACGCTGCTCAAAGCACAGCCTAATATCGTGATTCAGATCAACGGCCATACCGATAATGTAGGAAATGATGCTTATAATCAGGAGTTATCGGATAAGAGGGCGCGGGCGGTAGCAGACTATTTGCTGAACTTTGGGCTGTCCACTGACCGCATTACCGCCAAGGGTTTTGGTGAGAGCAAGCCGATTGCCTCCAATGAGATTGAAGAAGGTGGCAGGGCACTAAACCGCCGCACGGAGATTGAGATTATAAAAATCCTGGATACCAAATAGACATTATTCTGATAAAATATTTTAACTAGGACTTGTAAACCCACTGGGGTTAGCCCTTGCCAGCTGAAAGAACATCAGAATAACCTCTAATAAAAAAACGCCCAATATGAGATGACTGATTACATACTCATGAGGGCTTTGGCTACTTTGTCAGCTGTCAGTGGTTTGCTCAGGTAGTATTTCACCTGGGGAAAATGATGAACAGCCTCCACATCTTTTTGGTTGGTAGATGAGGTCAATACTACAGTATTTATATCTTTCCCAAAGGCCTGAAGAAATTCCAAGCCATTCATTACCGGCATATTGAGGTCAAGAAAAATCAATTCAGGATAAGTTTTGTCACCACCGCCATGCTGGCCTTCTGAAAATTGTTTAAGCATTTCCAGTGCTTCCTGGCCATTCATCGCAATCAAAATATCATCGGCAATATTAATACTATGCAGTATTTGGGTATTCAGGAAATTTGAAACTTCATCATCATCAATTAGCATGACTGTTCTATACTTGATCATAAAGTGTTATTCATTAAAAGATAAGCGGTTTAAACAACACACTAACTTATGGTCATAAAATTTATTGTTGGGATACTTAGCGGACAGCAAAATTGTACTGTTACTTAAAAAAATCATCCCGAATTTAAGTCAATCATAAAATTAATCAACAGGGTAAGGTGCTTTTAAAATAATTCCTAAGCCTCTTCATTTAAGCTCATTCATTTAAGAAAGGCAACATTTGTTCCATAAGAAACCGGTTACCGTTTTTATTCATATGTACCCTGTCTGATGTAAGTATTCCACTGTTTTTAGCGTCGGGATTATTGGTTTTAAGGTACTTTTTCATTTCCATTCTCAAATCGCATAGCTCACTACCAGCATCATTGGCTACTTTTCTGACCACTTCGGCGTATTGATCAAGTTCGGCGTTGATCTTACCCTCAAAAGCAGGGTCTTCACCAATAACAGTAGGCGTACAAAAAACTATCCTGATATCCTGTTTCTGCATTTTTTTGGCTAATGTACGTAGTCCTTCTTCGTAGCGGCTTAATTCAGTTCCCACTGCCCCTTCTGGCTCATAAAAATGCCAGACATCATTGATGCCTATGTACAAAAACACAATATCAGGATGGAGGGAAAGCACATCTTTGTCAATGCGGTTTTCCAGATCGGTCACTTTATTGCCGCCAATCCCCCTCCCGATCAGTTGGCATTGTGTGGTATCTACTTCCTTGCGCATAAGGTTGATGTAACCTTCAGGATTGTCTGCTCCGGCAGCAGTGATAGAATCACCAAAAAAAACTACTTTTTGTACTTTGTTAGGCTGAAAAGACATCAGCATCGCTAGCAAGAAAAAAATGACAGAGTAATGAACGTTCATGGTATGTTAAGGATAAAAACTAAATGTTATGACAAAAAAATGCTTGCTTAATTTTTTATGAATGGCTAAACTAAGTAAAATGTATAAAGCTTGCAATATACTATATACAACTGTGTCCTTTAGTCCAGATTGCCTATAATTCCCACTTTTCAGATGCGTTTGGATTATACCCAGGCTTTTGATTAATTCATCTTGGCTCTTTTTAAACTGAAGCACATGCAAACATCCAAAAAAAACAACTTGCAGAAGAAAGCACAACTTTGGCAAACTGTCTGCCAAGAAGCGGTTGACTTACTCCATTTTGACGCTTTAAAGGAAATTTACCACGCTATTTTTAGCGATGAGCCCTTGGGAATCGCCTGGATGCCTGACGAAGAAAGCATGGCCCATGCCAACATCAGCAAATTGATGCAGAAGCTAAATATCAAAGATTACCTGGCACTACACCAATGGTCTGTGCAGCATAGGGAGCAATATTGGGAAGAAGTGCTGCAACTTCTCCAAATTAAATTTGACCAGCCTTATACTCAGATTTTAGATATATCCGCTACCAACATTGAAAATCCCAAATGGCTTTGCAATGCCCGTTTAAATATTACTCAAAGTTGTTTTCTGGCAAACGGCACTAAGACCGCTATCATTTCCTCGGATGAACAGGGGGATTTTCATGAAATAAGCTATAAAAAACTGCAAAGCTTATGCAATCAGGTGTCAAACGGCTTAGTCAAACAGGAATTAGAACCTAATGACCGTATCGTGTTGTACCTGCCTTTGTGCCCGGAAGCGGTGGCTGCTTACTTGGGCATCATTCAAGCCGGTATGGTGGCCGTATTGGTAGCCGATAGTTTTTCTTCGGAAGAACTGGAAAAAAGAGTAAAAACCAGCCAGGCCAAGGCGATTATTGCTTTTGACCAATATACCTACGGGGGCAAAAGTCTGAATACTTATGACAAGATTAAAGCTTTTCAAGCCCCTCTTTCTATCATCATTTCCCTCGAAGCCAAGCCCGATTTAAGAAAGGAAGATGTATGGTGGAAAGATTTTCTGGCAGAAGAAGCCTTTACGCCAGTTATTAATGAACCTAATGCTTTGATTAGCATTCTATTCTCTTCCGGTACCACCAGCGAACCTAAAGCCATTCCCTGGACACAACTTACCCCTATCAAATGTGCGGTGGACGCTTACTTTCACCAGGATATCCACCCCGAAGATGTGCTCACCTGGACAACGGGCATGGGATGGATGATGGGCCCCTGGACCATCTTTGCGGCACTCATGAACCAGGCTACCTTAGCACTCTTCATTGGCTCGGCAGCTACTCCTGCTTTTGGAAGCTTTGTGGAAGAAGCAAAGATCACTGTGCTGGGCACGATTCCTTCATTAGTCAAAGTGTGGCGTAGTAGCAAAATGATGGAAAAATACGCTTGGAATATCCGGGTTTTCAGTTCCACCGGAGAACCTTCCCAGGTAGAAGATTACCTTTACTTAATGTGGTTGAATAAGTTTAAAGCACCCATTATTGAATACTGTGGGGGCACGGAGATCGGGGGAGGCTATATCACGGGAACGATGGTGCAGGCCGCTTCTCCGGCTTCCTTCACCACACCTGCCTTGGGCATGGATCTTTTATTTAGAGGCGAAGAAAGCGGTCAACTCAGTGCTAAAGAAGACGGGGAAGTTTTCATCGTTCCGCCTTCTATCGGGCTGTCGCAAAAACTACTGAACCGTGACCATCATGCCGAGTATTACGAAGGAACACCTACGTTGGACGATGGAACGCCTTTGCGCAAGCATGGGGATAGTTACCAACTTTACACTGATTTGATAGCAGGGACTACTTTCTACAAAAGCCGGGGCCGTGCCGATGACAGTATGAACTTGGGTGGTATTAAGGTCAGTGCAGTAGAGATTGAAAAGATCATCAACCAACATCCTAACGTATACGAAAGCGCAGCGGTGGCGGTATCTCCCCCCGGTGGCGGCCCGGAATCCCTGCTTATTTTCTTTATTCCTCAGGACAAAATCGCTAAAACAAATGAAGAAACCCTCAAGAAAGAATGGCAAAGTATGCTCAGTCAACACCTAAACCCACTCTTTCGCATTCGGGAAGTGATACTGAGGGACAGTTTGCCCCGCACTGCTTCTAACAAACTCATGCGTCGCTCCCTGCGAAAAGAATATATGGATGCCCATTAGTTCTTTCTGTTTCATCCTCTCCCTCAGTCGCTACGCTCCAGCGTAGCGACAGTTATCCGCGAGGGCTTTCAGCCCGATCATGCTTACTATTGATTATCTTGCTGATGTGAAGCGGGCCGGAGACCCTGGGAGATATTGGTCACCCTGCTTGAGCATGGCGACTGAAATGGAAAGAAAAACAATTGAGAAGCAAAACATTCCTTAATGATTTGCCTTAATCTATCATGCCCCGACCTCATGCCAAGTCCCAAGCCTTAGTGCCTGCTTTTCAGTGGTTTCAACAAAATGGATGGAAGCCCTTTGCTTTTCAGCAGGAAGTTTGGGAAGCTTATCTGCGAGGTGAAAGTGGATTACTTAACGCGCCTACTGGAAGTGGTAAAACCTATGCCTTGTGGCTGGCTGCTTTGCTGGAATTTATGCAGGCAAATCCTGGGAAGTTTAAGGAAAAAGAACGAAACGGATTACAGGTTCTCTGGATTACACCGCTGAAAGCCCTGGCGAAAGATTTGCACCATGCTATGGTCAGGGCTTGCGAAGAAATGCAAGTACCCTGGCAAGTGGCTGTCAGGAGTGGGGATACTTCTACCAACGAGAGGCAAAAACAGATGCGGAGCATGCCCGAATGCCTGATCACTACCCCCGAAAGCCTTCACCTACTCATTAGTCAAAAGCAGCATTCCAAACTGTTCAAGCACCTGAAATGTGTCATCGTAGATGAGTGGCATGAACTACTGGGTACCAAACGAGGTGTGCAATTGGAACTAGGCATCAGCCGACTTAAAGTCATTCGTCAGGACTTAAAGATCTGGGGTGTATCGGCAACGATTGGCAACCTGGAACAGGCCAAAGATATTCTCTTAGGCCCTGATCACCCACGTTCCAGCCGTATCATCAAGGCCAATATTGAAAAGAAGATCGTGATGGAAAGCATCCTTCCTGATGAAATTGAGAAATTTCCCTGGGCAGGGCACCTCGGTATCAAGATGATGGACAAAGTGCTACCCATCATTGAGCGAAGCAAAACGACCCTTCTCTTCACCAATACTCGCGCCCAGACAGAAATATGGTATCAAAAATTACTTGCCCGTGTGCCGGAACTGGCCGGGCAGATGGCGATGCATCACGGTTCATTAGACAATAAAGTAAGGACCTGGGTGGAAGATGCCTTGCACCTGGGCATTCTTAAGCTGGTCGTCTGTACTTCCAGCCTGGACTTGGGCGTAGACTTTCGTCCGGTAGAGACGGTCATTCAGGTCGGCAGTCCTAAGGGAATCTCCCGTTTCCTCCAACGGGCGGGACGAAGTGGCCATCAACCGGGAGCAGTGAGCCGTATCTATTT
>JBBSOG010000173.1:0-11186 GCA_038259985.1 Cytophagales bacterium | reverse complement strand
TCAATACAAAGATGCTTGGATTTTAACGGTGCAGGATTTGGCGTCAAATCTTGGTACAGACAATTTAATTAAGCAAGAAGGACAGGAGATAACAATGAATTCTGCTGCAAAAAACCCGATAGAAACCATTGCTGACGTTCCTTCTGAGATAGTGGTCATGAATTTTCAAGTTGTTAATATGGATGGAGGCGAACCTGTTAAAGCAGACATTCAATTGGTAGATGGTGAGCGGGCTAAAATGATTGACCACATAGAGAGTGGTACCGATTGGGCTTTACATAAGGAATCTTTAGGGCTGGATACCCTTCAATTGATCGCCCAGGCGATGGGATACCAAAAAACGCAAGTTGAACTGAATATTCATGACCTGAAAAATAGTTCGGAAAATACAACAAGCTATGTTAAGCACGATACTATTTTTGTAAAAATTGAACTGAAAGAACTGGAAAAAGGGGATGTCCAGATTATGTTTAACACCTACTTTTATGGTAATTCAACAGTAATGCGCGTCCAGTCCAAGTACGAACTAGAAGAAGTTTATAAAATACTAGAGAGAAACCCAGGCATGAGAATTAAATTGCATGGACATACCAATGGATTCTCACGGGGCAAATCTTATTTGTATTTAGATGAAAAAAAGAATTTTTTTGAACTCGTCCGTACTAAAGAATATCAGAAAAAAGGGCTGAGCTCTACCAAATTATCTGCTTATAGAGCGGAAACCATTAAAAGTTATTTGGTTAATCGCGGTATAGCCTCTGATAGATTGGAGACGGTAGGCTGGGGAGGCGAGAAAATGATATACGATTCGGATTCACCGATGGCCAAAAACAATATACGGGTAGAAATTGAAATACTTGATAAATAAACTATTCGCGATCATGTAATCCTTTGTCTTTTTCATGATTAATAGGTAAAAAAGTATTCAATAGTTTTTGTAAATTAGTACATGTAAGTTTCATTGGATACCCATTTAGTATATCATTATGCTTTGTGCTTCATTTGTAAAATGAAAAATTATAACTTTCAAAATGATATTGTTCAGTTTGATATCCAGGAAGGAATCTTATTTGGTACATATAAAGTATCAAGAATTGACCTGGAAGCAGCGAAGAAAGCCACTTATTTCAGAAAGCAAATTACCCTGGGAAAAAAATTTCCTTCTATCGCTGATGTGTCATCCGTCAAAGAAGTAACCATAGAAAGCAGGGAGTATTTTTCAGGGGAAGCAGGCGACGACTTAAGTGCCCTGGCAGTAATTGTGAGTAATCCGGTAACCAAAATGCTTGCTAATTTTTTTCTCAAGTTTCACCATCCAAAGTACCCTTTTAAATTTTTTAGCGACACCAGCAGTGCTGTGCTGTGGATTTCCGACTATAAATAACACAATCTCAGTATAATGAATGACTACCAGTTTGAAAACGAATACTTTTATGCTGAATTAAATGACGACATTGTTACTGTACAGTATAAGCCTAACCTGCACCTGAAATTGGATGATGCGAAGCGCATCGTCGCGGAGCGCTTAACGTATTTTGGCGACCTTCGTACGCCAGTGCTCATCAAAAGTTCGCGAATCAAAAGTATAGACAAGCAAGCCAGGGAGTACTTATTCAGCGAGGGGCTTGTCAATATTACTGCAATTGCTTTAGTAGAGACCAGCACGGTTGAAAAAGTACTAACTTCCATTGTTTTTAATTTTAATAAGCCTAAAATCCCTCACAAAGTATTTTCCAATAATCAGGACGCGGTGAAGTGGTTAAGAAATTTTTTGTAAAATCGGGATGGACAAGCGGATAGAAGAAATAAATCATCTTATTCTTGAAATAGCCAATGGCAATTTTGATCATAAATTAGAGATTTCTAATGAGTTTGATGAAGTTGATGCGATTGTAGCAGGCATCAACATGCTGGGTGAAGAACTCAAGGCATCTATGATTGCCAAAAGATACTTGAAGAGTATCTTTGAGGGTATTGTAGATATCCTGATTATCTTTGATGAACATCTGATTATCAGGCAAGTGAACCAAAAAGCAGTAGAACTTCTTTGCTTTGACCAATCCCAACTCATTGGCAAGCCCCTCTCACACCTCTTTCCCAATAGTGAAAAGAAAGCCGTAAAAACCATCAAGTCCAAATTATCAGGACAGGGTTTTCTTTATAATAAAGAAACCTATTTCAGGCATGAAAGCGGCTTCGTCATTCCGGTTTCACTTTCCTTATCCGTGCTTAAGGATCACAAAGATGAAAAAGGGTTTATGCTAATTGCGAAAGACCTAAAGCAAGCACTGCTTACGGCAAACGCATTAAAACAGAAAAATGAAGAACTTAAAACTTTAGTTTATAAAGTCTCTCATGACCTCAAAGGCCCGGTAGCTTCCGTACTCGGACTTTTAAATTTGGCAGAAATGGCCGATGATGATCTGCCCACCATCAAAAAATACCTTTCACATATCAAAACCAGCCTGGATAAGCTCAACCATACAATTGTTGGCTTATTGGAATATTCCCACGCTTTACAGCCGGATAATGATACTACAATTATTTACATCAAAGATCTGTTCATAGAAGTAATCCAGGGTTTTGCACTATATCCAGGGGGAAATGAAATGGATTTCCGACTTGATATCCCCGATGATTTGACAATGAAGAGTGGAAAAAAATTATTGATGTCTATTTTCCAACATCTGATAGAAAATGCCATTGTTTACCGGGCTACCTTTAAGAAACAGGCGGAACTCAAAATCACTGCTACCCAGGATGGCAAAAACATAGTATTGACTTTTAAAGACAACGGCTGTGGCATGGAAAACCAGGTAGCTTCCCGCGCCTTTGAAATGTTTTACAGAGGAACCCATACTTCTCATGGCAGTGGCCTTGGCCTATTTATTACCAAATCCAATGTGGAGAGACTGGGCGGGGAAATTTCCCTGAGCAGCAAAATCGGCGTAGGTACGCAAGTAAACCTATTACTCCCTTCCCTGAGTGGGAGCGAAATCAGCATCACTAAATAATCAACAAATCTTTTTTTATTTTGAAAGTCAAAACAAGTTCAATTTTTTTATTGACAAATACCCCAATAAACGTAATCGCCACACACCCTTTCGCTACTGAAAGTATTACACGGATTATTCAGCATACCAGGTCAAATAAAGAGAATCCATTACCGGCCTACACGATACTTATCCACCGTGAAGAAGACCTGCACCATTTTGTACAAAACATTCCTGACCTGGCTTGGGAAATGTTGGAATATGCGGAAGAGCCGTTAGAACTGGTTTTTCCTAAAAAAAAATATAAGTCCCCTTTTGAAGATGACGATTCAATTTGTCTTCGGCTTGTCAGACAGGGGAAACTTAGCCAATTGATCCGCAAATACGGGGCCCTCATCACTTTTCCGGTAGTTGTTAAAGCCGCACTTCCTGTTTCTCTGATTGATGAAGAGATCAATTGTACTGATCCTCAAAACCAGTACAAATATGTAAAAACCATGAAGCTTTTTGAAGATGGCACCTTTACTTTTCTTAGGTGATCTATCTTGTTACCTTTGCCAAGATTTTTTACGGTAATCATGATGAATTTCAAATCAACCTTAGATCAAAACCTGATTTTTCAAATCATCTCCAATGCTGCCCATGATTTGCAGTTAGACACCTACGCTGTCGGCGGATATGTTAGGGACCTCATCCTCAAAAGGCCATCCAAAGATATAGATATTGTATGCGTGGGTGATGGGATCAAACTGGCTAATCATGTAGCCAAGCTCATCGAGCAGCAAACCAAAGTCAAAACCCCGGTAGCCATATTCAAAAACTTCGGAACGGCAATGCTACGTTTTCAGGACAATGAAGTGGAATTTGTAGGTGCCCGAAAAGAATCCTATCGTTCAGATTCCAGAAAGCCCAGTGTGAGTGAGGGAAGTTTGAAGGATGATCAGCTTCGCCGGGATTTTACGATTAATGCGTTGGCAATCAGCTTGAGCGAAGGAAACTTCGGGGATTTAATTGACCCTTTTGAAGGGATCAAAGACTTGAAAAGAAAGCAGATCAAGACCCCATTGGATGCTGACATTACCTTTTCTGATGACCCTTTGAGAATGATGCGGGCCGTGCGCTTTGCTGCCCAACTCAAATTTGACATTACCCCCGATACTTTTGATGCCATCCTTCGCAATGCGGAACGCATCAAAATCGTCTCCCAAGAAAGGATTACTGATGAGTTCAACAAGATTATTCTGTCTTCCACACCAAGTTATGGTTTTAAGCTGCTTTATCACGCCGGGGTCCTACCGCTCATTTTTCCAGAATTTGTAGAACTTTTAGGGGCAGAAACGATTGATGGAAAGGGCCATAAAGATAACTTTTACCACACCCTGCAAGTACTGGACAACATCGCTGAAACCACGGATGACCTTTGGCTCCGTTGGGCCGCGATTCTACATGACATCGCTAAGCCCGCCACCAAAAGATTTGACAAAAAGGCAGGTTGGACATTTCATGGGCATGAGGACAAAGGTGCCCGCATGGTACCTAAGATTTTCAGAAAAATGAAGTTGCCCCTTGACCATAAAATGAAGTATGTGCAAAAACTGGTCAGGCTGCACCTGCGTCCTATTGCTTTGGTGAAAGAGGAAGTGTCCGACTCGGCCATCCGTCGATTACTCTATGAAACTGGTGATGATGTGGATGACCTGATGAAACTTTGCCGGGCTGATATCACTTCCAAAAACCCCCTCAAAGTTCAGAAATACCTCCAAAACTTTGACCGCGTAGTCTCCAAGATGGAAGAGGTAGAAGAGAAAGACAAGCTTAGAAACTTTCAGCCGCCCATTTCCGGTGAAGATATCATGCATGTTTTTGACCTGAAACCTTCCAAAGTAATCGGTGAGCTTAAAAATGACATCAGGGAAGCTATTTTGGATGGAAAAATCAATAATTCCCGGCAGGAAGCTTTTCAATACATGCTCAAACTTGCCAAAGAAAAGAATTTGAAAGTGGTCAATCAGATTTAATTACTGTTGTTAAGCTCTCCAAAAGCTTGATCAAATTGCTCCGGTTTTAATATGTTTGACTTAGTTTTTTCATAAATCTTTAATTTTAAAGATGTATCTTCATTTTAAGACTTCATTAGTGATAAGATGCTTCTACGTGATTATTTGCCCCATCCTGAACTGAGGGAATTCATACAGTGCTACCAAATCTGTCATTTTGAATTTGGTAATGCCGAGCATATTCCTGTCAAGGCATGGATGCCTAAGCCTGAAAATATCCTGCACTTTTTCTGCGTGACTTTTGGGCAATTCAAAAACCTGGTGAAAAAAAATGTGTACATCCTTCCATAGTATTGGTCGGCCAACGAACTTCAGTGGTGCAACAATTTACTGGTAGATGTTTTATAAATGTACACATTGTATTCCAGCCTACAACCATTTTCCGCCTCACGGGAATCCCTGCGCATGAATTGACCAACCAGAACCTGGATGCTGACTATATCTTTCGTACAGGCGCACGAATTACTTTAGAACAGTTACAGCAGGCAAAAAACTATACCGAAATGATTGCTATCATAGAGGCTTTTGGCTTTAAGTTGATCCGTAGCTTCCTAAAAGACAAATGCCCCCTTGATGTGGTGAGTCAACAAATGATACAAAAATGTGGCCATGTCTCGCTTGATGGATTGGCTGATGGTGCCTGTCTTTGCACAAAGCAGTTCAAACGAAAGTTTCTTGAAAGTGTAGGTGTGAACCCAAAAACCTATGCCAGGATCATCCGGCTAAACAGGGCTTATAATATTAAGAACGCCTACCCAGACAGGGATTGGCTGGGGATTGCCATAGAATGTGGCTATTATGATTATCAACATCTGGCGAAGGACTACAAAGAATTTGCAGGTGTCACCCCTAATGAATTTTATTTCCTGGAAAGCCGATCACCGGAAAGGGTACTCGGACTTACCGATACAATATACCAAGAGCGGGTGGGCCTGTTCACTTGATTTCAAAGATGTCCTTTTTTTACCACCGCTCAGTCAGAATACTTTCCGATCTTAGATACATAAACATACCGTTATGAAAACTATTTAATGCCTTACCTTAATCCTTTTCGCAATGTTAAGCAATACTTTCTCACAATCGACTGACAACACCTACATTTTTGTACATGGAGCCGGACACGGTGCATGGTGCTGGAAGAAAGTTATCCCCCTACTAGAAGCCTATGGGTATAGCGCCGTAGCTTTGGATTTACCCAGCAGTGGCATTGATAAAGCAGTACTTGAAAAGATAACCTTGGGTGATGACGTGCAAAAAGTAATCGATGCAGCTAATGCCCAATCAGGTAAAGTAATATTAGTAGGCCATTCCAGTGGAGGGGTAGTGATTTCACAGGCAGCCGAAATCCTGGGCACGGATAAGGTAGACAAATTGGTTTATCTGGATGCTTTTTTACCGCAGCATGGGGAGTCTGTCTTTTCACTGGCTGGTAAAATAAAGACAAATAATGCTAGCACCTCGAGCCCAGAAACCGTGATCTCGGCTGAACCCCTTTTATTTTCAGCAGGTGAAAAAACTGCTATTTGGAATCCTGAAGTCGTGAAACAGATGTTTTACCACGACTGCATGCCGGAAGACATTACTTATGCTAAAATACATCTTCGTTCTCAAGCGATTGCCTCTTTAGCCACACCTATTGATGTAAGTGACGAGTGTTATGGCATGATTCCCAAATACTATATTCTCTGTACAGCAGCTAAAGATTTGGATAAAAGCAGTATAATACAAAATATGCCCTGCCAGAAAGTTTATGAATTGCCTATTAGTCATTCCCCTTTTTTCTCAATGCCTGAAAAATTGGCAACTATCCTGGATGAAATCTACAAACTACCTATAGGTGCAACTAACCTTTAGCTTCCTCCAAATTACTAACCTTAGCTTTCCCATAATACTACATGATAAGAAAAATGGGGATCAGACTCTTAGTGCATTCAAATTTAAATCGTGAGTTTTTTGATTACCCGAAGCGCTGCGGATTGGACGTCCAACTCAGAAAGATAGTTCAACCCAACCGCAAAGCGGTGATGTCCTGAAGTTTAATGCATTTTATTTTAGGAATTTTAGCTCATACCCTTTTAAAATGCATTGTCTCTGCAAGTAATTCTGAGCAAGGTCAAATCTATTCATTCTCCAACTCCGCAAAGTCTTTGGTCTTTTCCATATTCTTATCCAATCCGATGCTGGATTTTACCCCAGAAAGTACGCTCTGCCACCAGTAATGAAACATCGCTTTGGATTTATCCCTTTCATAGTCAATATGACCAATGCGCAGAAAGACTGCTTTGGGGTTATTTGCTTTCAAAATAAATGCATTGGCGATGAATGTACCTAGTTTTTCATCCAGCCCACTATTTCCTTTTTCCTTGTCCTTCATTTGAACGCTCAGGTTATTGTAGCGAAATTCCATCGTACCGCTGCTGCTATTCCGGTCACCGGAAAAGTTGAAGCGCATCTCCTGATTGATGCCTTCTTTAATATGCACATAAGCTACCGGTTCCAGCATCTGATTAAATTTTGTTAAATCCATCCTGCTTAAAGTGCCCGTGACATAAAACTTTAGGTCTTTTTCGGCCAATGGAAAGCGGAAAGCTGTTTTGAGCATTCCTTCCCCCATTACTTTGGTATTAACCTCCAATGTAGTCACCAAACTATCCCGGATAGCCATCGGGTCATTCGTCAGATGGGTAGCCGTGGCATTCACTTCTTCAAAAGTGATCACACCTTCTTTCTCGGCACCAGCTGCCCTTTCTGCGTAAGCGATCATCCCATCGGTGACCCGAAGCTGCCGGATATCCAGTAGATAATCCAGGTCAAAAAGTAATTCCTGATGAAGTCCGGGCCTTTTGTTGGGGTCCTTGGGTAAACGCTTATCTTCAAAAACTTCAAAAACTGGTTCATTAATAGTCATTTGCCCAACAATCAGCTTTTCATTTTCCAGTAGCGCCTTGAAATCAACGTCAGCTAAAGTGAGCTGGTCTACATACAGATTAGCCAAAGATTTACTATAAGTATATTTCCGCAATACCTCTTTCCGGCTTAGCTGAGGTTGAAGCCTCAAACCACTGATGCCTATTTTTTGGTTACCTAGGCCCACTTTGATGGCATCAGCAGATAAAGCATATAATCCATCACCCAGGCTTCGGCCATAGTTGCGAATGGTAACGTTGATTTCGTCAGAGAAAAACATTGGCTCCGAAATAGATGTTCCTGTTTTAGCCTTTGTAACAAAGCCTTTATCCAGGCTGGGCTGATCAAGATGAAAATCTCTGATTTCAGCACTCACTTTGTCTGAAATGAATACCGCTTGCTTACTTTTCTTTTGATAAACTGCCACACTGCTTTGAGGATAAGTAAGCTTGCTGACATTAAGATTTTCCAGGTAAGGAGAAATTACTTCATAAATAGAGACAGTCTCCACTTGCTGGTCATTTCGTTGGTTTCGCAAATAAACTTTCAGGTCAGTATGCGCTATATTGAGTTGATTTACATTGAAATTACCGTACAAATAGGCTTTCTTGAAATCCAGTCCGCTTAAGTTGATATCCGAAGCCCTAAAATCAAAGTGGGTTTTATCCACATAGCTAAATACATTTTTGGGAGGTGCAATTTGTAATTTTCCCAATGACAAATGTGAATTAGCACTGGAGAAATGAACATCTTGAATGGCTACCGCATGTTTGTCCGCACCTGGGTTGAACAGCAAATGATCTGCGTAAAAACCAAAGTCTATTTTATCAGCATATAAGATGTGATGTAGGTGCCTGGATTTTTGTTGGTTTACCCTGATATCATCCGCTTTGAAAGTAACCGCATTTACACTTACATAAGTTATGGTATCCTTTGCCCGCTTTTGTAAATAAGATAGTTTTCCTTCTTCAAGCTGTACTTCACGAAGGTGGATGCTCTGCAAATTTTTATTGAGAAGTTTGTTCAAATCCGGCTGCAATGATTGTCGTACCAGTACGGCTTCCTGCTGAACATCATCTGAGCCGGAGCGCTCCTCCATCTGGTACAGAGGTTTATTGATGCTGAGCCTGTCCACTTGTAAGCGTTTATCATGAATCAATTGGAAAGGGTCAATATCTTCAGCCAAAATTTTGTCACAGTAGATATTCATCTTTACCAAATCAGGCCTGTTGGAAATATTGGTCAACATATCAAGTTGGCTAAGCTCAAGTTCACCTTTTTGTGAATGGTAATGAATTCGCTTGCCCTTTATGCCCAATAGCGGGTAAGTTTCATCTTCAGGATAGAAATTCCACTGATAATTTTCTGCCTGCACCGCTAACAAGTTAGCGTAAAAAGGGCGGTTTCGGCCCATACGGCTTAATGAGTCCAGATAAAATCCCTTAAGTTGTACATCCAGCTTTTGCGTGCTGAATAATGGTTCTACACCATAGCGATTGATCTTTTGCAGTAAAAATTTGGCGTTTTTAATATTTACACTTGGAATGGAAATTTTGTCCAGATAGGGAGCAAACTGTGGATAGATATTTTCATAATCAAAATCCAAATCCTTTTGAAGCTTATTGTTCTCTTTGTAATTAAGGGTAATCTGCGGCGAATAGACTCCTAAATGGGCTACTTCTGCTTCTTGCAGTAAGTAGATTCTTTTGATGTCCACTTTGGTAAATTTCACATACGGAATGTACATTTCATGCAACCATACTTCTGAAGAAGGAGGCTTTTTTGTGTTTGTCCAGAAGTATAAATTTCTCACATAAGCTTCTTGGTTCAAGGTAGAAATCCTCGCATCCTCTACATTTAGCAGTCCGCCCCCACCCTTTTCGCCGGGTAGTAGGAACTCACTATTTTGTAAAAAAACATCCACATCCGTAGCCAGTACGGCTACCTTAAAGTTCTCCACCTCACTGTCTATATCATTTTCCAATCGGTCAATACTGATGTTGTTCAGATAAGCATAAAATGTATCTACCGATGTAATTGTAGTGAAGCCGCTCCGGTCATCATTGGCTTTCAGGATATGAAATGTCCCGGAATCAATTTGCACTTCACCTGCTTCCAGCCATTGAAATAGGGCCGAAGAATCCCCCGGGGCAATGATGGGTGACAAGTTCAATTGAGCGTTACTCCAATCGTACAGTAAAGACTTGACACTCTCTGAGTTTTGTTCTTCTGCATCAAGCTGCTGGGACAAGCCTGCAGCTTGTTTTCCTACCGATTGAGGGGAAAAGTTGGCGATCATCACCTGTGGCTTCTGTATGTAGATGCTATCCAGTACGGCAGCCCTTTCGCGTGCCAAAGCACCTAATTGAATGCCATAAAATGATACCAAAGGTATACTTACATCAAAAGCCAACGGTCTAGTCGGGGGCGCAAGTAGTAGTTCTTTCAAGGAATCTACCCCTGCTTTGAATGAGGCATCTTTAAACCGGATATCACAGGCAAAATCTCTTTGCCTCTCAGTCATCAGGGATGCCTCCGAGGCAGTAAAGTAGTGTTTTTGATCGGGTAAATACAGTTTGATTTTTTTCGCTACAAATGCAACAGTGTTTACCGGCAGCACATTTTTTAAAGAATCCTTATCCACTAAGCCGTCCAATAAAAAATCGGCCAGAATAGCATTCGCTTCTTCTATCTTAAACAATTGCAAGGTATCATTGCCATGTTTGTGGATTTGAAGATTACCTTGATTGACTACCACTTTGTTGATTTGCAATTTTTTGAAAGGCCCACGAATTTGTTGATAAATACTATCGGGATAAAGTTTGGCCAGGCGAAAGAATTTTTTCTTATTCAAGCTATCTTCGCCAATATTGGCGGTGAATGAAGGCTTGGTAAGTATTAATTGATTGGCTACCAGCAAACTGTCAAAGTAAAGATCACGCCAATCAATTTCTGTCAGGCTTACTTCCGGTATGTTAACACGTACCCCATCAGCAGCCCCGGAGGAAACGGGTAATACCTGTAACTCTTTTAGGTAAATTTTCTTTAGCCGGGTAGAAAAACCCAGGGTGTCTGCCTTGAGCAGGTAAGTGCTATCAGAAAGCAGTAACTGGTAATCGCCCAGTTGAATATCAATGTCTTTGGTAAAGAAAATCCTATCTTCCCGCCTTTCACTTAATGAATCCAGTAGAAAATCAGTCAATTTGATACTCACATGCTGGGCATGAAG